>DATMZZ010000017.1:0-20095 GCA_035573175.1 Allostellaceae bacterium | reverse complement strand
CGAGCTTCCGCCCGATATTGGCCGATCACGTCCCCGGCGCGCCGCCGCCCAAGCACTACACCGATCTCGATTTCTGAGCGCGCTTTCGGGCGCGGGCTTCTCAAGGCTTGGTTTTCTTCGCTGCCGGCCCGGTGAGCAGGTTCTGCCCGGTCACGGGCTGGTCCGAAAGATGTGCGAGATTGTCCTGTGCGGAAGCGGCTGCGGGCGTGCCCGGGCTCAGCTTCAACACTTGCTGCCAATCGGCCTTGGCGCCGGCTGCGTCGTTCTTGAGGCGGCGCAGATTGCCGCGCTCGAGCAGCCCGGCCACGGAATTCGGATCGAGCCGTAGCGCGCGGTCGATATCGTCGGTCGCGAGATCGATCGAGCCGAGCTGGCGATAGGCCGAGGCGCGATAGACCAGAGCATCGACGCGGTTCGGCGTCTGATCGAGCACCGCGTTGAGATCGTCGATCGATTCGAAATACTTGCCACCCAGGGCATTGGCCTCGGCGCGATCGATCAATAGCTCCGTGTCTTTCGGCTTGAAGCCGAGCGCGGCATTGAAGGCCGATTTTGCCTCATTCGGCTTGCCGGCGAGCAGCCAGGCTTGGCCGGCCTGCTCCAGCGCGTCGCCGCGCATCTCGGGGCCCGCTTGCATCATGGCATTGGCGAGCGCCTCGAGCTTGCTTGCGGCCTCCGGGTATCTCTTCAAGCCGACCAGCGCCACCGCGGCGCAATGCTGCGCCGGAAAGCCGCCGCCGATGTTGCGCCAGGATTCGGCGTCGTCATAGGCCTTTTGCGGGTCGCTATGCGCCAGCTGCAGGCAGCGATCGTAATGCTCCGCATCGGACTGCGGCGGCACGGGCAGAAACGGGCTTTGCGGGCTGGCGCGGCGGCTGTTGGTTGCCGCGCCGGCAGCGACGCTGAGGCCGAGCGCCAGCGCCGCTGCGACGATGCCGAAAGCTGCGCGCTGCCTATTCGCCGGCTTCACGCACGGCATGGCCATCGGGCGCGGTGAGCGCCGGCGTAGGCTGCGCTTCGCGCGAGAACAAGAGCCGGAATTTCTCAAGATAAAGATAGATCACCGGTGTGATGAAGAGGGTGAGGGATTGCGAGACGACGAGGCCGCCGACCACGACGAGTCCAAGCGGCTGGCGAAGCTCGGCGCCTTCGCCCCAGCCGATCGCAATTGGCAGGCCGCCCATGATCGCCGCCATCGTGGTCATCATGATCGGACGGAAGCGCAGCAGACAGGCTTCGAAGATCGCTTCGTCGGCGGTGACATTGCCGGCGCGTTGCCGCTCGAGCGCGAAGTCGATCATCATGATCGCGTTCTTCTTCACGATACCGATCAACATGACGACGCCGATGATGGCGATGACGCTCATATCCTGATGGAACAGCATCAACGTCAGCAGCGCGCCGAGCGCGGCGGCCGGCAGGCCGGACAAGATCGTGATCGGATGGATGAAGCTCTCATACAAGATGCCGAGCACGATATAGATCACGATGACCGCAGCCGAGAGCAGCAAGCCCTGGCCTTGTAAGGCTTGCTGGAAGACCTGCGCATTGCCCTGGTAGCTGCTGCTCACCGAGACCGGCAGGTTCACGTCGTGCTCGAGCTGCTTGATCTCGTCGATGGCAGTGCCGAGCGAGAAGCCGGGCTGCAGGTTGAACGAGATCGTGACCGAGGGGAGCTGGCCTTGATGGTTGATCGTGACCGGCCCGATGCCCTCGCTGATCGAAGCCACCGCGGCGAGCGGAACCATCTGGCCGGAGGAGGCGCGCACATAGATCTTCGAGAGATCGCTCGGCGAGCGCTGGTCCGCCGGGTCGAGCTCGAGGATCACCTCATAGCTGTTCGACGGCTCATAGATCGTCGAGATCTGGCGGGTGCCGAAAGCGCTGTAGAAGGTGTTCCGGATCTGGTCGACGGTGATGCCCATCTGGGCCGCTTTGTCGCGGTTGATCTCGACCATCGCGAGCCGGTTGCGCAGCTGCAGATCCGAGGTCACATCCTGGACCCCGGAGAGCTGACGCATGCGGCTCTCCATCACGCCCGCGTAGTGATAGAGCTCAGTCGTGTTGCCGTCCTGAAGCGTGTACTGGAACTGGCTCTTCGAAGGCCGCCCGCCGAGATTGATGTCCTGCAGCGGCTGGAAGAAGGTATTCATGCCGACGATGCGTGCCACCTTCGGGCGCAGCGCCTGAATCACCTGGGTCGCCGACAGCGCGCGCTCGGCGCGTGGCTTCAATTGGATGAAGAGGCGCCCGGTGTTCAGCGCGGGATTGCTGCCGCCGGCGCCGACAAAAGCTGTGACATCGGCCACATTCGGGTCGGCCGCGATCACGCGCGCCACGTCCAGCGTGTGTTCCTCCATGCCTTGCATGGAGATGTCTTGCGCCGCCTCGGTCGAGGCGATCAGCGCCCCGGTGTCGACGATCGGAAAGAAGCCCTTCGGGATGACGACAAAGAGATAGCCGGAGGCCGCGACCGACAGAACCGTGACGAAGAGGGTGGCGCGCCGCCAGCGCATCACGACGGTGAGCGCCGCTTTATAAGCGCGGAACAACGCGTCGAAGCCCGATTCGCAAATGCGATAAGCGGCGTTGTGGTGCTCGCTGCGATGCGGCTTGATCAGCCGCGAGGCCAGCATCGGCGTCAAGGTCAGCGAAACGAAGCCCGAGATCAGGATCGTCATGCTGATGGTCACCGCGAATTCGCGGAAGACGCGACCGACCACGCCGCCCATGAAGAGCACAGGGATAAAGACGGCGACCAGCGACAGGGTGATGGAGAGAATCGTGAAGGCGATTTCGCGCGAGCCGCGGAACGCCGCGTCCATCACGCGCTCGCCGCCCTCGATATGACGCACGATATTCTCGAGCATCACGATCGCGTCGTCGACGACGAAGCCGACCGAGAGGGTCAGCGCCATGAGCGAGAGATTGTCGATACTGTAGCCGAACAGTTCCATACCGGCGAAGGTGCCGATGACCGAGACCGGCAGCGCCAGGGCGGGGATGATCGTCGCCGTCACATTGCGCAGGAAGATGAAGATCACAAGGATGACAAGCGCAGCCGTGATCAACAGCGTCACCTGCACGTCGTTGACCGAATGGCGGATCGACACCGAGTGATCGAGCAGGACGTTCAGCTTGACCGATGCGGGAAGCTGCGATTCGAAGACCGGGATGAGGGCTTTGACGGAATCGACGACGGCGACGGTGTTGGCGTCGGGCTGGCGCTGCACCGCCAGGAGGATGCCGCGATTGCCGTTGAACCAGCTTGCCTGGCGATTGTCCTCGACGCTGTCGACCGCCTTGGCGACGTCCTTCAATCGCACCGGCGCGCCGTTGCGATAGGCGACGATCAGGTTCTGGTATTGCGCGGCGTGCGGCAGCTGGCCGTTCGCTTGCAGCGTGAAGGATTGCTTCGGCCCCATCAGCGTGCCGACAGGCGTCGAGGAATTGGCGGCCGCGACAGCGCTTTGCAGATCGTCGAGCGTCATGCCCTTGGCGGCGAGCGCTTCGGGGTTGGCCTGGATGCGGACGGCGAATTTCTGCTGCCCCATGACCAGGACTTGGCTGACGCCGCTGAG
The DNA here is from genome assembly GCA_035573175.1 of Allostellaceae bacterium. GTDB lineage: Bacteria > Pseudomonadota > Alphaproteobacteria > ATCC43930 > CGMCC-115725 > CAIKMD01. Next base: position 16,514 of record DATMZZ010000017.1, on the reverse strand, counting down.
CGTCGAGAGCCGCTGCGCGATCAGCGTTTCGGCATATTCATCGACCTGCGATAGCGGCAGCGTCGCGGAGTTGAGATTGAGGAAGATGACCGGCGCGTCGGCGGGATTGGCCTTCAAGAAGCTCGGCGGCGTCGTCATCTGAACCGGGAGGCGGCGCGCGGCCGAGGTCAGCGCCGATTGCACGTCGAGCGCGGCGCCGTCGATATCGCGGTTCAGATCGAACTGCATGGTGATTTGGGTGACGCCCAAACCGCTCGACGACACCATCGAATTGAGGCCGGCGATGGTCGAGAACTGCCGCTCGAGCGGGGTCGCGACCGAGGCGGCCATCGTCTCGGGCGAAGCGCCTGGGAAATGCCCGGTCACGACGATGGTCGGAAAATCGACCTTCGGGATCGCGGCGACCGGCAGCAGGCGGTAGCTGAAGAGCCCGAAGATGACGAAAGCCAGCATCAGCAGCGTCGTCATCACGGGACGACGGATGCATAGCTCCGGCAGGCTCATGACGCTTCACCTTTCGGCGCGTCGCCGACAATCTGGACGTGGGTGCCGTTGCTGAGGCGCAGCTGGCCGTCGGTCACGACCTTTTCGCCAGGGCTCAGCCCCTTCGAGATCACCGCAAGACCGTTGACCGTGCGGTCGACGGTCACGGGCCGCGATTCGGCGGTATTGTCGTCCTTGATGACAAAGACATAGGTGCCGCTCTGCCCGGCCTGGACGGCGGCCGGGGCGATCACCAGCGCATTGGGATCGGTGCGCACCACCACGGAGACGTTCACGAACTGGCCCGGCCACAGGCGCTGATCGCTGTTCTCGAAGGTGCTGCGCACATTGATCGTGCCCGAAGTCGCATCGATCGTGTTTTCGAAGAAGGCGATCTTGCCGGTGATCGGCTCGCCTTTGTCGCCGGCCGGCCGTACCTGAACGGTCACCGGCCCTTTCGCCATCGCGGCGCGCAGCTCGGGCAGATTGTTCTGCGGTAGCGCGATCGAGACATAGATCGGCTGAATCTCGTTGACGGTCGCGAGCGGCACGTCATTGGCCTTGATGCTGTTGCCCTTCTTGATCGCGATCAAGCCGACGCGGCCATCGATCGGCGCGACGATCGTGTAATAGGACAGCAGCACCTTGGCATTCTCGACCTGGGCCTGATCCGCCTTCACCGTCGCTTCGAGTGCGGCGGCGTTCGCGGAGTCCGTGTCGAATTGCTGTTGCGAAACGAAGCTCTTCGCGACCAGTGATTTATCCCGGTTGGCGTTGCGCTGTGCGTTGGCGAGCTGCACCTGATCGCGCGCCAAAGCCGCTTCGGCCTGATGTAGCACGGCCTGGGCGACGCGCGAATCGAGCTGGAACATCACGTCGCCCGCCTTCACGAACTGGCCGTCCTTGACGAGGACCTGATCGATAAACGCGTCGACGCGCGATTTCACCGACACCGAGGCGATGGTTTGAACATTGCCGATCGTGTTGAACTCGACGGGCGTGGGCTTGGTGGCGGCGGTGGTGATGCGCACCGGAACGCCAGCTTGCTGGCGCTGGGCCGGTGCTTGTTGCGAATGCGCAGAGTCGGGAACGGCGATCTGATATAGAACAGCGCCGGCCGCCACGGCTCCCAAAAGAGCGCCGGCCCAAATCACTTGTCTCATTCGATCGCCCGCTGTTTTTGCCGCCGCTGTTCTATGCGCTAACTGCGCCTAATGCTCCCCGCCCGAAAGCGTTCGATCATACTATAATTTTTGTGCCAAACCAGCGCCTAAGCGCAACCGGGAGGAGTGCGACTCGTTGTAAACCGCCGCTTTGTTTCGCATTAACAACTTTGTCACGCAATTGTTCGTGAGCGCGGCGGGAACGTTCTTTCGAAGGCGCACCTATTAGGACTTATGCTCCTTGTGCGCTGCGAAAAACGGGTTGCTCGCGCGTGAATCGTCGGCTTTGGCAAATTGTTGCAATCTCCGCCTTCGCGTTCCTCGCGATGACGGGCTGGGCCCTCCGCGATCGGTCCCACGGCCAAGCTGCGGCACAATCACGCAGTGTTTCCGAAGCCACCGGCGTACCGGTAGCAGCCGCGACGGCGACGGCCCGCGACATGCCGGTTTATGTTCGCGGCCTCGGAACCGTCCAAGCCTATAACAGTGTGACGGTGAAGAGCCGCGTCGACGGTGCGATCGTCAAAGTCGATTTCACCGAAGGGCAGGAGGTGAAGGCCGGTGATCTCCTGTTCGAGATCGATCCGCGTCCGTACCAGGCGGCGCTGGCGCAAGCCCAAGCCAACCTAGCCCGCGATCAGGCTCAGCTCGCCAATGCGCAGCGCAATGCGAGCCGCGACAAACCGTTGGTCGGCAAAGAGTTTATCTCGCGGCAACAATTCGATAGCGACAGCACCAATGCCGACGCCCTGGCCGGCACCGTGGCGGCCGACAAAGCCGCGGTCGAAGCGGCGCAGCTCAATCTCGACTATACGCAGCTTCGCTCGCCGATCGATGGCCGCACCGGCGCGCGGCAGATGGATATCGGCAACCTCGTCCATGCCAGCGACAACACGGCGCTGGTGACGATCACGCAATTGAAACCAATCTTCGTCAGCTTCGCCGCGCCGCAAAATCAGCTCGATGCGATCCGCCAAGCCCAGATCAAGGGCTCGGTCCCGGCGGAAGCCTGGTCGCAAGGCGAGCAGCGCCAGATTGCCAAAGGAACGCTGACGCTGATCGACAATCAGATCGATGCCGCGACCGGCACCATCCATCTCAAAGCCAGCTTCGCCAATCCGGATGAGGCGCTGTGGCCCGGCGAATTCGTCGATATGCGGCTCCAGGTCGACACGCTGAAGAACGCCGTGACCGTGCCGGGGCGCAGCATCCAGGCCGGACCCAATGGCAGCTATCTTTTCGTCATCAAGCCCGACAATACGGTCGAGCAGCGGACGGTGACCGTTGCCGAGACCGAGGACGATCTTGCGGTGATCGCCAAAGGTGTGAGCGCCGGCGAGCAGATCGTGGTCGATGGCCAATACCGCCTCCAGCAAGGGACCAAGGTCTCGATCCTGCCGCCGCAATCGCAACCGGCGCCGACGGCCAAAGGTTGAGGCGAGCGGGATGGGCTCCGCCGGATGAGCATTTCCGAGCCGTTCATCCGCCGGCCGATCGCGACCTCGCTGCTGATGCTCGGCATCCTGATCTTCGGCTTGGTGGCGTATTCGCTGTTGCCGGTCGCGGCGCTGCCCAGCGTCGATTTTCCGACCATTCAAGTGACTGCGCAGCTTCCAGGCGCTTCGCCCGAGACGATGGCGTCCTCGGTCGCCACGCCACTCGAGCAGCAATTCGCGGCGATCACCGGCTTGACGCAGATGACCTCGACCAGCGGTCTCGGCGCGACCTCGATCACGCTGCAATTCGATCTCGACCGCGATATCGACGGCGCGGCGCAAGACGTGCAGACCGCGATCAACGCCGCGGGCGGGCTGCTGCCGAAAGATCTGCCGAATCCGCCGACCTATAAGAAGACCAATCCCGCCGATCGCGCGATCCTCATCTACGCGATCTCGTCCGACACGCTGCCGATGAGCAAGGTCGACGATTACGCCTATACCATCCTCGCGCAGCGCATCTCGACCGTGCCGGGCGTCTCGCAGGTGAATATCGGCGGCGAGCAGAAATATGCCGTGCGTGTGCAGGTCAATCCCGATGCGCTCGCCTCGCGCGGCATCAGTCTCGAAGATGTCCGCACCGCCCTCGCCAATAACAGCATCAACGCGCCGAAGGGCAATCTCGAGAACGCACATCAGACGGTGACGCTCGACACCAATGATCAGCTCTACACGGCGAAATCCTTCGATGACGTGATCGTCGCCTATCGCAACGGCGCGCCGGTGCGCGTCAAGGATGTCGGCGCTGCGATCGATTCGGTGGCGGCGAACCGCGTCGGCGCCTGGTTCAACGACAAGCCGGCCGAGCTGCTGCTGGTGGAGCGCGCGCCCGGCGCCAACACGGTCGCGACCGTCGATCGCATCAACGCGCTGCTCGAGCAATTGCGGCCGTCGATACCGGCGGCGGTGAAGATCGACCTGATGTCGGACCGCACCGTGACGATCCGTGCTTCCGTGTCCGATGTGCGGTTCACCTTGATCCTCACCATGTGTCTCGTGGTGATGGTGATCTTCATCTTCCTGAGGAAGCTCTGGGCGACGGTCATTCCCGGCATCGCTGTCCCGCTCTCGATCATCGGCACGTTCGCGGTGATGTATGCCTGCGGCTACAGCCTCGACAATCTCTCGCTGATGGCCTTGACCATCGCGGTTGGCTTCGTTGTCGACGATGCCATCGTGATGATCGAGAACATCGTGCGCTATATCGAAGCCGGCGATTCGCCTTTCGATGCCGCGATCAAGGGCGCGGGGCAGATCGGCTTCACCATCATCTCGATCACCTGCTCGCTGGTCGCGGTGTTCATCCCGCTGATTTTCATGGGCGGCATCATCGGCCGCCTATTCCGCGAATTCGCGCTTACCGTGACCATCGCGGTGATGATCTCGGCCTTCATCTCGCTGACGCTGACGCCGGTGATGTGCTCGCTCTTCCTGAAGCACGAGGAAGCGCATAAGCGCAACCGCGTCAGCCAGTGGGCCGAGGATGCGTTCGATGCGATGGTGCGCTTCTACGATCGCGGCCTCACCTGGGTTCTGCGGCATCAATTCATCACCCTGCTGCCGACCCTCGCCCTCATCGCGCTGACCGGCTTCCTCTATGTGATGATCCCGAAGGGCTTCTTTCCGCAGCAGGATACGGGCTTCATCTTCGGCGAGGCGGATGCGCGGCAGGACACATCTTTCGCCGGCATGTCGCAACTGATGCTGCAGCTCATCGACAAGATCAAAGCCGATCCCGCGGTCGAGAGCGTCACCGGCTTTGCCGGCGCGACCGGCGGCAACGCGTCCGAAAGCACCGGGCGCATGAATATTCAACTCAAGCCCTACGATCAGCGTGACGTGACGGCGGACCAGGTGATCGCGCGGCTGCGGCCCGTCGTGGCGCAAGTGCCGGGCGTCAAATTCTTCATGCAGGTCGGACAGGACATCAATGTCGGCGGCCGCCTGAGCCGGACGCAGTACCAATACACGCTGACAGATACGGATTCGAACGAGCTCAACGATTGGGCGCCGAAGGTCGAGGCGGCGATGGCGAAGCTGCCCGGCCTGCAAGACGTCGCCTCGGACCAGCAGGTCGCGGCGCCGCATCTCGATATCGAGATCGATCGCGACGCGGCCGCTCGGCTCGGCATCACACCGGCGGCGGTCGACAACACGCTTTACGATGCCTTCGGCTCGCGCGTCGTCGGCGACATGTACACCTCGACGAACCAGTATTGGATCGTCCTCGAGGTGCAGCCGCAGTTCCAAACCGATCCGACCGTGCTTTCGAAGCTCTATGTCATCGGCAACAACGGCGCGCGCGTGCCGCTCGGCAGCTTCGCGCATTTCGTCAACAAGGTCGAAGCGCTTTCGGTCAATCACCAGGGCCAATTCCCGGCGGTGACGCTGTCCTTCAACCTCGCGCCCGGCACGTCGCTCGGCGAGGCGGTCGATCGCATCAATCAGATGCGGTACGACATCCGTGCGCCGGCGACGCTGCAGGGCACGTTCCAGGGCACGGCTCAGGCTTTCCAGCAATCGCTGTCATCGACGCCGCTCTTGGTCGCGGCGGCGATACTCGTCGTCTACATCGCGCTGGGCGTGCTTTATGAGAGCTACATCCATCCGGTGACGATCCTCTCGGCGCTGCCTTCGGCCGGCGTCGGTGCGCTCGTGTGGCTGGTGCTCTTCGGCTACGACCTTAGCGTCATCGCCATTGTCGGCATCGTGCTGCTGATCGGCATCGTCAAGAAGAACGCGATCATGATGATCGACTTCGCGCTCGAAGCCGAGCGCGAGCACGGCAAGTCGCCGGTCGAGGCGATCCACGAAGCCTGTCTCCTGCGCTTCCGCCCGATCATGATGACGACGATGTCGGCCTTGTTCGCGGGTCTACCGCTGGCGCTCGGCACAGGCGCGGGATCGGAACTGCGCCGGCCGATGGGCATCGCCATCGTCGGCGGCCTGCTCGTCTCGCAATTCCTGACGCTCTACACGACGCCCGTGATCTATCTCTATCTCGACCGTTTCAACCGCCGGCTCGGCACACGCTGGCGGCGGCAGCGGGCAGGCAAGCGCCAGCACGGCTCCGAGCCGCATGCGGCCGAATAGCGCCTAGCGCGAATCGATCAGGGAATCGCAGTTACTGTGCTGGGCGAGGAGGCAATCCTCGATTTGCGCGACCGCGCGCAGATGGATGACGAGATAGCAGCCGATCAGCGCCAGCGCGAGGGTCAGAGCTAGACTAGACCGGCCAGCGCCTTGGTCTGGTGCTCGGCATCGTCATCAACGTCCCGGTCGTTCGGCCACTCGTCGTGGTCGTCGCGCAGGATTTTGCGCATGACAAAAAATCGTGCGCGCCGGCGGGTTGTTTGTAAATCCCGTTTGCTATTATCCAGGCATGCAGAACGCGCTTTTCTGCTTCGGCCTCGGCTATAGCGCCGGTTTTCTGGCGCGTGATCTCGCCGCCAAAGGCTGGGCAATCGCCGGAACCAGCCGGGATGGGGCGACAACGCCTTTCGTGCTCGATCGCTTCGAGCGCGGGCAGCCGCTCGCCGACGCGCGGAAACGGTTGGCGGATACAACACATCTGCTGGTTTCGATTCCGCCCGATACGGCCGGCTGTCCGGTCTTGGATGCGCATGGCGAGGACATCGCGGCGCTCCGGCAATTGCGCTGGATCGGCTACCTCTCCTCGACCAATGTCTATGGCGATCAGGCCGGCGGTTGGGTCGACGAAGCCACGCCGTTACAGCCGAGTGGCGAGCGCGGCCGCCGCCGGGTCGCGGCCGAAGGGGCTTGGCTCGCGCTGGGCCAGCGCAGCGGCATTCCGGTGCAGATTTTCCGTCTCGCCGGGATTTACGGTCCGGGGCGCAGCGCATTCGATGCCTTACGCGCCGGCACGGCACGGCGGATCGTGAAGCCGGGCCAGGTCTTCTCGCGTATCCATGTTGCCGATCTGGCGGCGGTGCTGGAGGCATCCATGGCGCAGCCACATGCCGGCGTGGCCTACAATGTCTGCGATGACACGCCCTCGCCGCCGGACGAGGTGATCGATTATGCCGCCTCGCTGCTGGGCATGACGCCGCCGCCGCTCGAGGATTTCGCGACCGCGGTCCTCTCGCCGATGGCGCACAGCTTCTACGACGACAGCAAGCGCGTCTCCAACCGCCGGATCAAAGAGGAACTCGGCGTGAGTCTGCGCTATCCGAGCTATCGCGAAGGCCTGACCGCATTGGTTTAGTGCGCTGCTGTAAAAAGGCGACCCCGAAATAGCGTTACGTGAGCAGCGAGGTCACGGTCCGCAGCAACAATTCGAGATCCTGTGTGCGCGACAGGCGGTGATCGCCGTCTTTGATCAGTGTCACTTGCACATCGTTGCTGGTCAGGCGGTCGGCGAGGGTGAGGCTGGTCTCGAAGGGTACATCGGGATCCATCATGCCGTGCAGGAGCCGCACCGGCCGGTCGATCTCCAGCGGCGCGCGCATGACGAGTCTATCGCGCGCCTCTTCGATCAGCTTGCGGGTGATGAGATAGCCGGCCTCGCTGTATTTCGACGGCACGCGCACCGCGCCTTTGGTGATCACATCCTCGCGCAACTCGAAGGACATGCGCTGCCACATCAGGTCTTCGGTCGCATCGGGTGCGGCGGCGATGCCGATCAGCGCCTTCACGCGCTCGGGCCGCGCCAGCGCCGCGAGCAGCATCAGCCAGCCGCCGATGCTGGAGCCGACGAGCACGAGCTTGCCCTCGGTCAGTTTGTCGATGATCGCAAGCGTATCGTCGAGCAGCCGACCGATCGTCACATCGGCGAAATCGCCTGAGGAGACGCCATGCGCGAAATAATCAAATCGAAGGAAGGCATGGCCGCGCGCGGCGCAGAACGCATCGAGCGCTTCGGCCTTGGCACCGCTCATATCGGAATTGAAGCCGCATAGGAAAACGACGCCGGGCGATTTGCCGTCGCGGCGGCGGTAGCCGATTGTCGCGCCATCATCGCGTGATAAGATGGAATGCGCGTCATTCATATTAGCACTATCCTCAACTCCACATGTCTCAGCCCGACACTAACACCGCGACGAGCCGCGCCGGAAGCGGCAAAGGCACGGTGCTGCAAGTCTTGCCGCGGCTGGTGATGGGCGGGGTAGAGCGCGGCACGATCGATGTTGCGGCGGCGCTGGTCGCTTATGGCTGGAACGCGGTCGTTGCCTCGGAAGGCGGTCCGATGGTGCGCGAGCTCGACCGTGTCGGCGCGACACATGTGACGCTGCCGCTCGCGTCCAAGAATCCTTTCGTGATTCGCAACAATATCGACCGGCTCGCGAAGGTGATCGTTCAACACGACGTCGACATCGTGCATGCGCGCAGCCGCGCGCCGGCCTGGAGCGCGCGCTATGCCACGCAGCGCACTGGCCGGCATTTCGTCACGACCTTCCACAATGCCTACGGCCTCGGCTCCTTCCTGAAGCAGCGCTACAACGCGGTGATGGCGACGGGCGAGCGCGTGATCGCGATCTCGCAATTCGTCGCCAATCATGTCGCCTCGACCTATGGCGTCGGTCCTGATCGCTTGCGCCTCATTCCGCGCGGCGTCGATGTCGCGCGTTTCGATCCGGATTCGGTCTCGCCCGAGCGCATGGTGCGGCTGATCCGTGCCTGGCGACTGCCGGAAGACGCGCATATCGTGTTGCTGCCGGGGCGCCTGACCCGCTGGAAAGGCCAGCTCGTTTTCATCGAAGCGCTGGCGCGGCTGAAGCGGCCGGATGTGTATGCGGTGATCCTCGGCGCCGGCGATGCCGGCTACCGGCGCGAGCTCGAGAAGGCGATCGCGGCTTCCGGCGGCAGCACGACATTCCGCTTCGTCGACGACTGCGCCGATATGGCCGCCGCTTATATGCTCGCCGATATCGTCATCTCGGCCTCGACCCAGCCCGAAGGCTTCGGCCGCGTCATCATCGAGGCGCAGGCGATGGGCCGGCCGGTGATCGCGACTGCGCATGGCGGCGCGCAGGAAACGATTACGCCGGGCGATACCGGCTGGTTGGTGCCGCCCGGCGATGCGGCGGCGCTGGCCGCGGCGCTGGCGCAAGCGCTCGATCAGGATCCGGCGGCGCGGCTGGCGCTGAGCCGGCGCGAAATCGCGCATGTACGCGCACATTTCACCAGCACCCTGATGGCGGCGCGCACGCTGACGGTCTATCGCGAGCTGATGCCGCAAGCGGCCAAGGCAACCGTTGCCGCCTGAGCCACGATCCGCGCGCGGCACGCCCGAGCGGCCGCGCATCCTCGCCATCAAGCGCATCCTTGTGATCAAGTTGGGGGCGCTCGGCGATTTCGTTCAGGCGATGGGACCGGCGGCGGCGATCCGCGCCCATCACAAGGATGCCGAGATCACGCTGCTCACCTCGGCGCCGTTCGGCGACATCGCGCAGATGTCGCCTTACTTCGATCATGTCTGGGTCCATGAGCGGCCCCGCCGCTTCGATATCGCGGCCTGGCTGCGGCTGCGCCGCCTTCTGCGCGATGGGCATTTCGACCGCATCTACGATCTCCAGACCTCGTCGCGTTCGAGCAGTTATTTCCATCTCATGGGGCCCTACCTATTCGGCATGGGGCCGCGGCCAGAATGGTCGGGCATCGCGCGCGGCGCCTCGCATCCGCATGCCAATCCGCGGCGCGATTTCATGCACACGCTCGATCGCCAGGCGGACCAGCTCGCGATGGCCGGTATCCGTTCTGTGCTGCCGCCCGATCTTTCCTGGGCGGCCGCTGATATCGCACACTTCAACCTGCCGCGCGATTTCATGCTGCTCGTGCCGGGCGGGGCGGCTCATCGCCTCGATAAGCGTTGGCCAGCGGCGCATTACGCGCAGCTTGCAGCGCTCATCGCCCAGCATGGCGTGACGCCGGTGGTGATCGGCGGTCGCGACGAAGCCGAGGCGACGCGCGTCGTGTCGCGCGGCGTGCCGCTGGCGCGCGATCTCGCGGGCCAGACCAATCTCGCCGAGATCGTCGGCCTCGGCGCGGCGGCGCGCTACGCCATCGGTAACGATACCGGGCCGATGCATCTGATCGTGGCTGCCGGCTGCCCGGCGACCGTGCTCTATTCCGCGGCCTCCGATCCGGCGCTGGCCCAGCCGCGTGGCAAGGTCACCGTGTTGCGCCGGGACGATCTCGCAACGCTTGGCGTGGCCGAGGTTGCCGCGACGCTGTCCTTCGGATAAACCGCTGGCAATGGCTCCCGATTCCCAAGACCAGATCGCTATCACGCTGCCGGACGGCTCGGTGCGGCGCTTCGCGCGCGGCGTCACCGGCGGCGAGATCGCCGCCTCGATCGGCGCCGGCCTCGCCAAGGCCGCCGTCGCCGTAAAGCTCGATGGCGAGCCCAAGGATTTGACCCGGCCGATCGACCAGGACGCGAAGCTCGCGATCCTGACGCGTGACACGCCCGAAGCGGTCGAGATCATCCGCCACGACGCGGCGCATGTCATGGCCGAGGCGGTGAAGGAGCTCTATCCCGAGACGCAGGTGACCTTCGGTCCCGCGACCGAGACCGGCTTCTATTACGATTTTGCACGCGCCACGCCCTTCACGCCGGACGACCTCGTGAAGATCGAGCAGCGCATGCACGAGATCGTCGATCGCGACGAGAAGATTACACGCGAAGAATGGGAGCGCGACCGCGCGGTCGAGTTCTTCGCCGAGCTCGGCGAGAAATATAAGGCCGAGTGGATTCACGAAATCCCGAAGGACGAGGCGATCAGCCTTTATCGTCAGGGCAATTTCGTCGATCTCTGCGCCGGGCCGCATCTGCCTTCGACCGGCAAGCTCGGCCATGCCTTCAGGCTGATGAAGGTCGCGGGTGCCTATTGGCGGGGCGATGCACGCAACGCGCAGCTTCAGCGCGTCTACGGGACCGCTTGGGCGAATGAGAAAGAGCTGAAGCAATATCTCTTCCAGCTCGAAGAGGCGGAGAAGCGCGATCATCGCCGCTTGGGCCGCGAGCTCGATCTCTTCCATCAGCAAGAAGAGGCCGTCGGCTCGGTGTTCTGGCATCCGAAAGGCTGGACGCTTTATCGCACGATCGAGAATTACGTCCGCCGCCGCATCGAGGCCGCGGGCTATGTCGAGGTGAAGACGCCGCAACTCGTCGACCGCTCGCTCTGGGAAGCCTCCGGGCATTGGGAGAAATTCCGCGAGCATATGTTCACCATCGAGGACAGCGAAGCGAAGCGCGTCCTCGCGGTGAAGCCGATGAACTGCCCCTGCCATGTGCAAATCTTCCGCCAGGGGCTGCATTCCTATCGCGAGCTGCCGCTGCGCATGGCCGAGTTCGGCTCATGCCATCGCAACGAGCCATCCGGCGCGCTGCACGGCATCATGCGCGTGCGCGCCTTCACTCAGGACGACGCGCATATCTTCTGCACCGAAGACCAGATCACGAGCGAGAGCGTCGCCTTCTGCGAATTGCTGCAAAGCGTCTATCGCGATTTCGGCTTCCAAGAGGTGAGCGTCAAATTCTCCGACCGGCCGACGACCCGCGCCGGCGCCGACGCGATCTGGGACAAGGCCGAAAGCGCGTTGAAACACGCGATCGAAGCGGCGGGTCTGCCCTACACGATGAATCCGGGCGAGGGCGCCTTCTATGGGCCGAAGCTCGAATTCGTGCTGCGCGACGCGCTCGGCCGCGACTGGCAATGCGGGACGCTGCAGGTCGATTTCGTCATGCCCGAGCGGCTCGACGCCCATTACATCGGCGAGGACGGTCAGCGTCACCGTCCGGTCATGTTGCACCGCGCCATCCTCGGCTCGCTGGAACGCTTCATTGCCATCCTGATCGAGGAATATGCCGGCCGCTTCCCGCTCTGGCTGGCGCCGGTTCAAGCGGTGGTGGCTACGATCACCGACGAGGCCAATTCCTATGCCGAGGAGGTGCGCGCCGCCTGCGAGGCCGCGGGGCTGCGCGTTCGCGTCGATCTTTCGAATGAAAAGATCAACTACAAAGTGCGCGAACATAGTTTGGCGAAAGTCCCCGCGCTGCTCGTTGTTGGTAAACGAGAGGCCGAGAACAAGACCGTTGCCATCCGCCGTTTGGGTGCGAAAGATCAGGAAATTCTTGAACTCGGCAAAGCCATCGCTAGATTGAAAGGCGAGGCCCGTCCGCCTTCCGCGGCGGCCGGACCTGCCGCAACAGATTAAGGAGTCGCCGCATACCCCGCCCAACTCAAGCGCCGCCGCCGCCTCGCAACGACGGGCCGCGCGTCAATGATGAGATCAATGTTCCCCGCGTCCGCCTCGTCGATGAGCGAGGCCAGATGCTCGGGGTAGTTCCCCGAAACGATGCTCTCGCCCGCGCCATGGATGCCGGCCTCGACCTGGTCGAGGTGTCGCCCAATGCCGATCCGCCGGTTTGCAAGATCCTCGATTTCGGCAAATTCAAATACGAAGAACAGAAGCGCAAGAACGAAGCGCGCAAGAAGCAAAAGGTCATCGAGGTCAAGGAGATCAAGCTCCGGCCGTCGATCGACGATCACGATTACGACGTGAAGATGCGCTCGATGAAAAGCTTCATCGAGGAAGGCGACAAGGTGAAGGTCACCATGCGCTTTCGCGGCCGCGAGCTGGCGCATCAAGAGCTCGGCATGAATGTGCTGATGCGCGTCAAAGACGATCTCGATGCGATCGCCAAGATCGAGGCCTATCCACGCATGGAAGGTCGCCAGATGACGATGGTGATGTCGCCGAAATAGGCGCCGCCAAGCCGCGAATTCGAGGAAGGGCGCGAGGCATCTCGCGCCCTTTTTTTGGGCAAGAGGGCGGGCGCTGGACCCCCTTGAGCTTCTCGCCTGCGGGCGTCGCCGCCCTCACGATGTTCGCCAGTTGGATTTTTGCCGGCCGGCCGTGGTGACTGCTATCCCTCCGAGCTGGCGTGCCGCGGGTCGAATTGATCTAGACCGGTAAGCACTAATTTGATCACGCGCAGCGGCGGAGACGTATGGCTGCGCGCTAACTCTTGTATGTCTTCGACAGGGCGCTCCGGATTAAGGTGCAGCATACTTTGCGCCCGCGGCCTCAGACCTTCGAGCGCGCGTAGCAAAGCCATCAAAGTTTGAAGTCTACTGCCCGCCTGCAAGCCAAAAAGGTAGAATTCGTCCACCCGGTCCTCAAGGGTAGACGGCACTTCAAATCCGAAACGTTCGGACAGGCTCCAAGCTGTTGAATACGCGCCGCTAGAGGGAGGGCGAGCAACGATCGCCTCTATTTGTTCTATCCTCGTCTGCACCGCGAGGATGCTCGGGTAAATAATCATCAGCAGGCTGCGTGCTTTGAGAAGTCGTTCTTCCTCGGCGTCTTCGCGAGCCCTGTATCTTTGCCACGCTGGCACAAAGATTGCGACGGCGAGCGCAAGTATCGTCCCCACGGCTTGAACCCACGCAGCGATGGCCGAGTCGTGCGCCCAAGGCGGCGCGACAAAGGCTGCAATGACTGTGGTTGCAAGCGCGGCGCCGAGCACGCAGCCGAGCGCAATGCAGACGCCGGGATTCCATTTCTCGCGCAAGTTGACCATCACGGCTTTTCGTTATTCGGCGTTGTGAACGCGCCTACCGGTATAGGTAAGTCAGGTCTATTGAGCGGCGTAGTTTCGTGTTTACCGCAAAATATCTCACGTCTTCGTCGAGTTCCCGCAGGGTGTCCAATGCGCTTTGCTTGTCCGAAAAGTCTGTCAGTCGAATAATTGCGATCAACGGCTCAAGATTTTGTGCCTGAGTAAGTCGTTGGAAGAGCGCCGCATCACGCAACTTTTGCCGCGCGTCGCTCAACGCAGCGTGTTTTGCTTGTAGCGCGGCACGCTCGGGCTCGGGAGCAACCCGTAGTTCTCCATCGACGTTTCGCATCGCATTGTCGAGCGCTTTAGTGACGACCTGCTGACCCGCGTTGTAATAGTTGATCTTTATTCGATTGATTACCGGTCCCAGGAGTTCATCGCGCGTAGCCTTTGGAACCTCGCTCGCACCCAAGATCGCGTTGTTCGTCGCAAGCAAGTCCGCCAACTGCGGATTCGAAAATCCTGAATCCCAAAGGCCGAGTTTGGACGCGATCAGCGCTACGTTGCGGCTGACTGTCTCCGTCATCGCAGAGAGGCGTTCGATGAGCGTTGCTGCTTCGATTTGTTTTTGATCCCACGATTCGGCGTGGAAGCCGAAGCCGCGTACAATTTTAAATCTCGTGCCCACGAGAATCAAAAATAGCACGACGGCGAAGCCGAGCACGGCGCCTGTCGTCGCGGTTTGGTCCTTCAACCCCGTAGTCCATCCCAATACGATCAGCGACACAGCGGCGCATGCGATCACGATGTTGAAAACCGTGCTCAAGGTACCCCCTGCTAGGCTGTAGCCGATGCGTTTCTGTCGAGCCAGTCAATAACGAAGCGAACGACCTGTTCGGCAACCGCCTGGGCTTCGCGCGCTTCTTCGGGTCGGAGATCGGGGATCGGTAGGCCTTTGGGTTGCGTCGAGAGCAAGCGTCCTGCGTGTATGCGCTGCCGCGTGAGAATTAAACCGTCCGCTCGGTTCTTTGTCTGCGAATCTAATACAGCGTTGTTGTGCGCGGCAGCTTTGAGAAGCTTTTCAAGAGTCCAACCCTTTGGGTCGCCCGCCAATTCGTTGGTCGCGAAATCCGGAAGCTTGTGTTCTCGCGCGTATGCCGCAGCAAGAGTCAGAACAGCTTCGACTAGCGCTGCGGAAAGCACAAGCAACGACAACGGCGACGAGGCGGGATCGCTTCGCCGCAATTCAGCGACGGTTTGCTGCCACCATAGGCCAAAATGGCCGGCGCCTACGCGCGAGAGTTGCGCTCCGAATTCGTCCAGAGGTTCCGCATGCTTCGGGCGATTGTCGGTGCGCCGCGCGATAACGTCTTTGACATGCGGCATCACGCGAGTTCGCAGGGCTTTAGGATGCGCAGGACCGGCGCCTTGACGGCGTGCGACACTAGGAAGCTGATGCTCGCCTTGCTGGGGATGCTTAAATCGAACGACGCCGTCCTTTTCAACCAACAGTCTAGACAAGATCATCAACGATAGTGCCAGCTCAACATCATGCCGAGAGATAGAGTTCACTGTTGCGCGTTCTACGATAATGGCCCTATCGAGCTGCGCGCGTGCTGCGCCTAGCTGCTTTGCCAGCTGGTTGAGTTGGGCAATAACGAAGTCGAATGCCAGTTCATTGCGCAAATCTGGGTCTTCGCGAAAAACCAAATGCCCGGCCATGTGCCAATGCATATCATCGAGTTGGAGTCGCTCATTGCGGCCACCGAACCCTTGCTGCACCACTCGCGGTAGCGCATCGCCAATTTCTCCCTCGCCGAGTCCGAGCCTACTGCCGACTTCATATAGTTCGCGGAATGTGAGACCGTGTTCCGCCGGAGAAACATATACGCTCGCCTCTAATGCAGCCTGCAACAATTTGATCGCATCTTGTAATGCCATATAGATAAAGCCCTTATCTTAAAAGGGATCGAGTGTCCTACTAGCGCGTATCCAAGGCAAGCATGTTCGCCTACTTCTTCAATATCCAAGCGTGATCGACGGGCGATAGCTGACGTCTTCACGAGAAACGCCAAAATCGTGTCGGCGAATGAGGTCGCAAAACGGCAGACGCGATCGCCAAGTAAGAACCCCGTTCGTAGAGGTGATGGTTTTGGGCCTTGCGTTAGCCGCCGATGAACGGCGTCTGTTGCGTGAGCGCGATTTCGCTGCGCGTTTCGGCGGAGCGCTCGATCGCGACCAGCACTTCCTGCGTGGCCTTGCCCCAGCGTCCGTCAGCAGGCAAAGCCGCGCCCTCGACGACCGCGCGATGAAAGCTCTTCAGCCGGCCATCGCGTCCGTCGCCTTGATCCTTGAGCGGGATCTCCCATTGCTCGCGGTCGCCATCGACGACGAGGCCAGCGGTGGAGAAGCGCACATCCGCATGCTCGAAGCTCGCGATCAGCGGCCCGCTGAGGAGCCAGCTGCTCGATACGGTATTGCCGTTGTCGGGCACGGGACCGCCGCCGCCATAGCGTTCGTCCGCGGCCTGCTTCTCTTCCCATGAAGGATCGCCGGCATGCGCTCCGAGCGCGCGGCGCGCGCGGGCATGTTGTGCCGGCGGGGCGAGCGGCGCTTCGCCGTTGAAACCGCGCACATAGTTGCGCGAATTGAAATGGTCGTAGCCGCTGCAAACCGCCGTGCAGACCAGCCCATCGGTGAATTCGAGAAAGGCGGTGTAGGCGCCGGTCACGCGTCGCGCCGGATCGAGGATCTGGCAGCTGCCACGCACGCTGCGCAGCAAGCCGCCGCCGATCGTGCGCAGGAAGTCGAAATGATGCGGTCCCTGCCGCCATAGGATGCCTG
>DATMZZ010000016.1:0-6957 GCA_035573175.1 Allostellaceae bacterium | reverse complement strand
CGCGCAAGGGCGAGCCGACGGAATTCTCGCCGGTCTCGGCGGCGCTGTTGCTGACCCGCGGCGATTTCTGCGCCGGCCACAAATCGATCTGCGAGAAGATGGTGCATGGCCTCTACGAGGCGACCCAGATCATCCGCAACGATCCGCAGACCTCGCTCGCGGTAATGAAGGCGCATTTCGGCACCTATAACGACAAGGTGCTTCAGGCCGCGTATGAGACGGTCAAGGCGATGACCGCCGAAAAGCCGATCACCACGCCGCAAGAGCTCGAAAATGGCGATAACATGAACATCGCCGCGGGGTTCTTGAAGCCCGAGGACAAGCTGCCCGATTACAAGGCGCTGATCGACAACAGCTATGTGAAATAGGGGGCAGGCCAGGGCGGCAGATGCGCGTCGGCATTTTCGACCATCTCGATCGCGGCGAGGCGCCGCTGCCGCAATTCTATGAAGAGCGGCTGCAGATGATCGAGGCGGCCGACGCTGCCGGCATCGACAGCTATCACCTCGCCGAGCATCACTGGAATCCGGTCGGCATGGCGCCGCAGCCGGGCATCTTCCTCGGCGCCGCCGCGATGCGCACGAAGCGCATCCGCCTGGGGCCGCTCGCATACGCGCTCGCCTTCCACAATCCGCTGCTGCTCGCGGAAGAAGTCGCGATGCTCGATCAGATGTCGAATGGGCGCTTCGAGCTCGGCGTCGGCCGCGGCATCTCGCCGTGGGAATTGTCGATGTTCGGCTACACCATGAACGAGACGCGCGATCTTTTCCGTGAAGCGATGGAAGTGATGATCCAATACTTCACGGCGGATCGCGTCACGCACCGCGGCACACGCTGGCAATATTACGATGTGCCGGTCGAGGTGAAGCCGGTGCAGAAGCCGTTTCCGCCGTTGTGGTACGGCTCGTCCTCGGGCGCGACGCGCGATTACATCGCCTCGCTCGGCGCGGCGATGAATGCCGGCTGGGCGCCGGCCGTGCGCATGAAGCAATCGATCGACGCTTATCGCGAGGCTTGGGCGCGCAACAAGGATGCGCCGCTGCGCCAAGGCCGGCCCGCCGAGGCGACGCTCGGCTTTGTGCGCATGCTGGTGATCGCCGAAAGCGATGCCGAGGCCGAGAAGGCCGCCGAAGGCGCCTATCTGCGCTGGTATCAGAGCCTCGAGCATCAGGCGCATAGCTACGGCTTCACCGCCATGTTCCTCTCCGGCTCCTACGAAGTCGCGCGCCGCCGCGTCGGCTGCGTCATTGCCGGCTCGCCCGAGACGGTGAAGACCGAGCTGCTGAAAGATATCGCGACGGCGGGCGTCAATTATCCGCTGGTGCAGATCGCCTTCGGCAATCTCAGCCACGCGCAGAGCCTGAACACGCTCGATCTCTTCACGCGCGAAATCCTGCCGGCGCTCCGGGCGCTTTAGCCTCCGAAGGCTGTCTACCGGCTGGGTTCTGTGGGCGCGTAGCTTGCGATGCTTTTGATCGTATCGATTATCGGCTGCTGGCTGACACTGATGAATCCGGCTGCCGGCCGGTCGAGATCCTGGATAAGCAGGATCACGGCCGCAGTCACGAAGCCAACGAGATAATCCGAGATGCGCGAACGCTGCGCTTCGGTCCAGCCGGAATAGCCGGTGAAGCAGGCGGCGAGGATGGCAATGCCGTAGAGCGCGACGAAGACGACTCCGGGTACGCGATTGCGGAAGGCGGTGAGACGTTTTTCATGGGTGTCGATCATGTCGTTCAAGGTTTGGAGATAGAGACCCGTCGGCACCATCGCGTTGTCCCTCGCCGCCACGGCCTTGGCATTGAGCCACAACGCCTCCTGAATAATGTTCGAGCGCTCGACCGCAGCCGCGATCTCCGCCGCGTTCGCCGCCTTTTGCGTCAGCTCGAGGCGCAGCTGCGCATAATCGTGCAGCAGCTTGAGGCTGGTGCTGGCTTGCGGCTCGGGTAAAAGTCGGGCCCGGAGCGCTGTTGTGCCGATGGCATTGGCTTCGTCGAGCACGGCGTCGAGTCGTGCCTCGAAGCGCGAGAGCGCGACCGAGAAAGTGAAGCCCATCATTAGCGCCAGGAGCCCGAGCAACGCGCCGACGAGCATCGTGATCGTTTCGCTCTTTCTGACCCTCGCCGTCGCGCCGAGCGAACGGCCGAATTCAACCGCGCCGAAGATAACGACGAGGCTGAGCAGGAAGATCAGCCACAGCGGAAGGGCGGCGAGATCGAGCATGGAGCGATTTCTAACCTCTCACGGGCTTGCGGGCACCGTAACGACCGGTGCCGAGCCCTTGACGCCAGTCTCGGAAATCGAAAACAGCAGCATGAGTGCTGCGAAAACATTCTTGGATCGAATATCCGTGTCTGGAATCCAGAACCAGCGCCGTCCGTAATGGATGGCGACATACGCGTCCTTGGGCGCGGCATCGCTCACGCCGATATTGAGGGAAGGGCCGATGCTGTCGGCGGCTGCGGCATCGGTCATTCCCGCCGACGCCCGCCGCTCCGCAACATCCGCTTCGGGCACGCGTACCGCGGCGGCGAATTCGAGAAGGATTTGCAGCATCGAGCGGGTCTGCATATCGATCTCATCGTTTTTCCCCGAATAGCCGCCGTAGAAAACCTTGAGTTCCTGCACATCGGGCTTCAGGCCGAGGAGCTGGCGTATTTCCCGCGCTTGTGCGTCGGTTTCAGCGTTTCCGCGCGTGCCGAAGGCGATCAATGAGGTTTCGCCGCCCTCTTTGCCGCGCTCGATGCGAATCTGGATCGCGCCGGCGAGCTGCGCTTGGTACACGATCTCGACCACCCGCTGGAATTTCGGATCTGCCGGCCTGTTCAAGCGCAGTGACGCGTTCTTGAGGCCATTGATGGAATCGAGGATGACCGGCATGACAAGCGCAGCCGAGTAGCCGGCCTGAAGCAGGAACAAGACGTCGCTCGGCGGCACGGGCGTCATCAGATGCTTGATGAAATCGACACCCGTGAGCGGCGCGTAGATGATGGTTGGCCGATCAGTATAGGTGCCCGAGGCGAGCGCGCTGCCTTGCGCGGCGAAGGGTCCGACAACGCTGCCGCTAGCATTGCCGGCGGAAAAGCTGCCGCCGATCGTCCCTTGCAGCTGATAGCCGGCAACAACCTGGGTGACTTCGAGAAAGGTCGGAACATCCCCGTAGCGCAGCCGCACGATGTTGAGCAGGGTCTGCTCCTTCCACGAATCGCCGATCGAGTTGCCGTAATCGACCCGGTCGCGTGCGACCGTGGCCGGTCCAACACTGGAGCACGCGGCAAGCAGTGCGAGCACGATCGTTACCGGCAAGATCAATGTGCAATTCGCGATTTTCATTGTCCTCGCGCCGAGCCGAGCCGGAGCGGATCACTCGCGATAGGCCTGAATTTTGCCGTTCTTCACCGCGGTCTTGAGCGCGGCATAGTCCCGTTCTGTCTGATCGGCATAGGCGAGCGCGAACTTCGCCATCGCCTCGTCGAACTCCTCGCTCATGCCGACATAGCCGCTGATCGTGCATTGATCGCCGGTTTTGGCGTGGGCACGTGCCAGAACGCGACCACATGCCTTGCCATAGACGCACAGGAAGTCGGGATCGTAGGTCTCGACGACGGGCTTGATCTTGATATCGCGCAGTTGTCGCACATAGTACTGGGTGTGGCCGACGGGGCCTTTGACTGTCACCCAGCCAAGGAACATATCCGAGGCCGGCTGCATCATGCGCTGACCGATGACGACGCGCTGCCCGTGATGGGAATAGGTGCTCTTGCCGGCATAGGGCTCCAGCACGGACTCGACCGCTTCCTTGAATTGCAGGAAGAGCGGATCGTTGGTGGCGGACATTAGCAGCACGATCCAGCAGCGTCGGCCGACGCTGCCGATCCCGACGACCTTGATCGCCGCGTCGACAACACGGTACTGGTCGAGCAAGCTTCGCCGCTCATCGGCGAGCGTGTCGCGATAGGCCGCAAAGGTCGTATCGAGGATTGTCCGAAATGCCGTTGTACGCGCGGCCTCGGGATGAAAGATGAGCGGCGGGGTGTCGCGTATGCTGACATGGCCTCCCACCATCCCGGCAAGCCTCGGGTAGTCCTGGGCCGAGCCGGCATGCTCGATCGCGTCTTCGATCCGTGCGCGCAGTCGCGGCTGATCCTGCTTGGGGGCAGACTTGATGTAATCTTCGGCCGTGAGGCGCGAATACCATACGTCGAGCGGATGCATCTTGCTGAACTCGCGCAGCGTCTTGCGGTAGCTGCGAGTGGCGGCCAACACGGCATCGCCGCCTTGTGCATCGGTGAAGCCGTTCGAGCGCGCCGCGAGGATGAAGGATGCGGCCAGCCTCTTCACATCCCACTCCCACGGTCCGGGCAGGGTCTCGTCGAAATCGTTGATGTCGAAAACGATATTGCGCTCGGGCGTGGCGAAGCCCCCGAAATTGACGAGATGGCAATCGCCGCAGGCTTGCACGCGGATGCCGGTGGCGGGTGTCTTTGCCAGATCGGCGGCCATCACGGCGGCAGAGCCGCGATAGAAGGCGAAGGGCGATTCCATCATCCGGCCATAGCGGATCGGCACCAAATCAGGCATCCGTCCCGCGTCGCTCTTGTGGAGGATAGCCAGCGGATCGACGCGATGGCCGCTGCGCTTCCACTCGCCATGCGCCGCACGCGGTACGTTGTTGCGTAACGTCTTTCCGACGGCCAGCAATTCGTCGACGGGCAGGAGCTCGGCGCCCCCGATTGAGATCGCGACAGCGGGCGGACGCACCCTCGCCAGCGCGCCCTCGTCGCTCTCGCTCCCATTGTGTTTCTTGCCAAGATTTCGGATTTGCACCGCCGGCGGCAAGACGTCGGCCTGTGGCGTGCCCGATGCGCTTCGTGCAATGCGTTCTTGTATCATGATATGCCTCAGGCGAGATGACGCGAGCACCAAGCTCGACCGTCTCTGCGGCCAGGTCCGTCGAGGCACGCGGGGGCCGGGGCGGTGCGTTTGATGAACGTCGCACCGGCGGCTATTGCGGCGGTATCAGGCGATGACCTGAGTTTTGGCGAGAGTGTTCGCTAACTCGCAATGAATTACTCGCCGATGACCCGCGGGATTGAATCTAGTTTGCCCGTCCCACGAAAACGCCAAGCATGCTGAGGCTGTGCAAGATGACCTGCAGCCCGAGCGCTGTCTGCGTCACCCCGAGCACGACGCTAATGAGCGCAGTAGAACGCCGCACCAGCGCAAGATTGCCTCGACGAAGAGCATGGAGAGCCAGTCCAAGGCGAGGATCGGCACGACGATACCCGCCAAGGTCAGCATCATCCCCCGATCGTTCTCGGCGAGCGTGCCGAAGATGATAATCGCAGAGACACCGTAGGGCGTGACGATCGTCGGAAAAGCAGGCGCGCTGACCGCGTGCCGCATTTCCAATGGTGCGGCGCTCCGCTCGCGCGGCGGTCCGCACTGTTCGAGGAGACGCTGTACCGCAACGAGAAAGAGCGCGACGCCGCCGGTCAAGGTAGGACCGGGATCAAATTGCTCGAGCGTTCTTGAGCCAAGCGCAGCAGCGAGCGCGATCGCCGCCGTGGAGAGCCGGATTGCGCGGGTTGCCAGCCTACGGCGAAAGGCGGCACCGGTGCTGCGGGTCATCTCCGAAAATGGGATCAGGATCTTGAACGGGCCCAGCATCAGAAAGAGCAGGGCGAAAATCTTTCGCGCCGCGAAGGCGGGCTCGGTGGCCATCTCGCTTGCCGCCTCGGCTGCGTCGTGGGCCACCAACAGCACGAGAGCGGGAACGAATTTGAGCGCAGTCGAGGCGGATGCGGTCGTCAAGCCCTCGATATTGCGACGGATGTCGCGCGCCCATCCGGCGCTACCCTGAGGCGACGACACCCGCAGCCTCAAACCGGGCCAGGAAAGGCCCGGAGCGAGGCGGGCGCCGCAGCTACCGGTCAGAAAAACGGATCGGTCGGCGGGCCGCCGAGGAGCACCGAGCCGTAATTGAGCGCCGGCATATCCCAGCCGCCGACGATATGGCCCGCAAGGGCGTGCAGATCGCGGAACGAGCGCTGCACGTGGTTGCCCTCGAAAATGCCTTTGCCGCCTTGCGCGCCGAGCAGCAGATCGGTGGCCTTTTGCAGCATCACCACCGAGTAGCCCTGGTCGCGGCGATTGCGCAAACGCATATCCATCGAGAGCTGGCCGCCCGACATGATCGTGTCGATCGTCTCTTTCAGCGAGCGCTTGTAGAGCAGATCGGCGGCATCGATCAGCGCGCCGGCTTCGGCGAGGCGGAGCTGGATGTTCGGCTTCTTCGCGAGCGCCGAATGATCGAACGCGCTTTCGCGTGCGCGCATCTCCGCGACATAAGCATCGAACGCGCCGCGCGCCATACCATTGGCGGGCGAGGTGATGCAGAAGGGGAACACTGCCCAGACCGGTGCGCGGTACAGTGGACCATCATGCACCTGGCTGCCCGGCGCCTTGCCGTTGACGAGATCGTCGTTGCGCACCATGCGATGCTCGGGCACGAAGACGCCTTCGACGACGACGCTCTTGCTGCCGGTGCCACGCAGTCCCATTACGTTCCAATCGTCGATCACTTTCACATCGCTCATCGGCAAGAGCACATAGCGAATGTCCGGAATCGGCGGCTCGGTCGAGAGCATGCCGGCAAACGCGCCGAGGATCATCCATTGCGCATTGTCGACGCCGGAGCAGAACGACCATTTGCCCGACAGCTTCACGCCGCCCGGCGCCGGCTCGATCTTGCCCGACGGGGCAAAGCTCGAGGCAGAGAGCGTGCGATCCTTCTCCCAGTATTCGTGCTGCGCTTTCTCGGGGAAGAGCGCGATGAAAAGATCGTGCACGCCCATCACCGTCCAGACCCAGCCGGCGGCGCCATCACCGCGCGACAGTTCCGACGCGATCTCGAACGCCGTGTCGACACGCACTTCCGGCCCGCCGAATTTTTTC
>DATMZZ010000015.1:0-19245 GCA_035573175.1 Allostellaceae bacterium | reverse complement strand
ATCCATGTGCTCGCCCATGTCATGGAGATGCAAGGACGGGCGCGGGAGGGTCTCGCGTTTCTCGCGGCGCATGAAGCGGCATGGGCCGAAGGCAATGGCTTTGCGATCCACCTCGCCTGGCATCGCGCGCTGTTCCATCTGCAATTGCACGATTCCGCGGCCGCGCTGAGGGTCTACGACGAGCAGATCGCGCGCCCACCGTCACCGAATCTATCGGCGCTCGCCGATGGCTCGGCCTTGCTGTGGCGGCTCCAGCTTCGGAGCGTCGATCTCGGCGGGCGTTGGCATCGGCTTGCCGATCGCTGGGGAAAAGCGCCGCTGGCAGGGGCGCGGCCCTTCTTCATCGTGCATGCGATGATGGCGTTCGCCGCCGCCGGACGCCGGGCCGCGGCGACACGCTTGCTTCGAGCCCTGCCGCTTGTCGATATCAGCGAAGCCGCGCGGCTCGTGCCGGAACAAGCGCTCGCCGCGCCGGTCTGCGAGGCATTGCTCGCCTTCGCGGCACATGACTATGCCGCCTGCATCGCCGCTCTGGAGCGCGTGCGCCACATCGCCGACCGATGCGGGGGCAGTTTGGCCCAATGCGAGCTGTTGCAGCTCACCTTCGCTGAAGCGACGCAACTGGCACGAAACGTGCGATGGGCAGCGTGATCGATACGGCGCCGTCGATAACGCGATCTGCAAAGAATCGGCCTATTCGGCGTATTGGGCGATGCCGCGTCCGAAAGACCAGTTTTCCTTCGCCACCTCGACGAGGTTGATCACCACATCGTCCGGCCGCACCTGCAACTGCGCGCCGAGATCATCGACAATCTTCTTGTAGAGCGCCTTCTTGCGCTCCAGCGTACGCCCGGCATTGAGCGTGATCTGGATGAAGATGATGCCGTTGCTGAACCGGCTGCCGAGGTAGCTCTCGGCAAAATTCAGATCGTCGGGCGCGTGCTCGGTGATGATCTGAAACTTATCGTCCTCCGGTACGTTGATCGTCGCCCGCATCGCGTTGTAGACGATCTCGCCGAGCAGCTTGCGGTCTTGGGTGGACCGGCCGCGCAGCAAATCGATGCGCACCAGGGGCATGGCGGCTTACGCCTTCTTCCCCGGCAACTCGTAGACGGTGCGCTTGAGCTCGGCCTGGTATTCGGCGCGGCTGATCGGCTTGTATTTCGGCGGGTTGTCGGCGCTCTGACAGGTCGGCAGGCATTCGAGCTGCACATCCCAGCGCGGCGAGATGAAGAACGGGATCGAATAGCGCTCATCGCCTTCCAGATTGAACACGCGATGCGGCGCCGAGCGCCAGCGGTCGTTGGTCCAGCGCTGCAACAGATCGGCGTTGTTGAAGAGCAGCATGCCGTCATGCGCCGGCGCCTGCACCCATTCGCCGCTCTTCGTCAGGATCTCGAGGCCGGGCTTCTTCGCTTGCGCCAGCAAGGTGCAATAGCCGAAATCGGTATGCGGGCCGATGCCGTATTGGCCTTCGTTCTGGGCGACGCGCGGCGGATAGTTGAGGAGCCGCAGCGTGCAATTCATCGGCTTGAAGCCCTCATGCTTCAAAAGCCAATCGGCGGGCAAACCGAGCGCTACCGCCTGCAGCGGCAGGAGCTTCGTCATCAATTGATGCATCACCGCGAAATAGGCGAGCGTCTTGTCGCGGAAGCCGGGCAGATCCTCCGGCCAGCGATTGTCGAACACCCAGGCCTTCTTCGCGAGCCGGTCCGGGTGACCGGCCGGATATTCGTCGCGGATATAAAAGGACGCGCTGCGATCCGGATGTTTCGAGCGCACGCCGTAAAGCTCGGCGCGCTGCGTCTGGCCGCCGACCGGCAGATAGCCGACCGGCTCATCGATCGCGCGCACCTTCATCTTGCGCTCGAGCGGCAGCGAGTGGAATTGCTCCGCCGCCTCGAAGGCGCCGTCGATCAGCGATTGCTTCACGCCATGATTGGCGAAGAAGCAGAAGCCGATGCTCTCGCACGCCGCGCCGAGTTCCGCCGCCGCCCGCTCCAGCGCGCCCGTCTCGCCCGCGAGATAGGGGCCGAGATCGAGCACCGGAATGCGCAAACCGGCGCCAGCGTCCACAATCGCATTGCTATCGGGCATGGCGTTGCTTCCCTAAAATCTTTCATCGAAGCATGGGCCGATCGCGCGCGCGGGGCAAGAGGCCGCCCTTGTGCCGAAGGCGTCGCGATACGATCTTTAGGGCCAGGATTTCTCAGCACCGAGGCCGTTATGACGCCGCAGGAACGCGATCTGATTACCGCCCTTCTCGCCCGTTTACAGCAGCAAAGCGGGAAGCCGCGCGATCCCGAGGCCGACGCGCTGATCCGCGAGGCCGGCGCGAAAATTCCCGACGCGCTCTATCTGCTGGTCCAGACGGCGCTGATCCAGGACATGGCGCTGCATGACGCGCAGAACCGCATCACCGAGCTCGAGCGGGCGCGCGACGCGGGGGGCGCGAGCGAAGCGCCGCCAAGCTTCCTGCCGCCCCGGTCTAGTCAACAGGGCCCGAGCCAAGGCGGGCCGACGCAAGGCAGCGTGCCGGCCGCCGGACGCTGGAGCAACACTGCTTCCGGCGCCGCGCCGCAGCGCGAGCCGGTCTGGACACAGAACCCCGCCGCGCCGCCGCCGCCCGCGGCGCAACCGGTTGCGCCGCCGCCTTACGGCTATGGCCCGCAGATGCTGACCGGCGGCGGATCGGGATTCCTGCGCCAGGCCGCGGCGACCGCCGCCGGCGTGGTCGGCGGCTCGCTGCTCTTCCAGGGCATCAGTTCGATGTTCGGGCCGCATTATGGCAGCGGATTCCTCGCGGGCACGCCGATGCAGCCCGGCCTCAGCGAGACGGTGATCAACAACTACTACAACGATGATCGCCCGGCGCAGCAGGCCGACGATGTCGTCAACGCGGCCGACACGCAGGATATGTCGAACGATCCCGGCCAGGATTACGCCGACGACAATGACTTCGGCTCTGATTCCGGCGACGACGGCGGCAATTACGACGTGTAGCGCGGTTGCGTGGCGACCAATAAGGACGCGCTAAATCGCGGAGCGCTCTCGCTTCGAAAAGAACATCGTCCCGAGCCTGTCGATCCCCAGGACGCGTCCAAGTTCCGCGAAGGCGAAGAATGGAATGAAAGCGACGATGAGCATCAGCACGCGCGCGCCGATCTCATAGGTGCCGATGTCGCCGATATCGCGCAGACCGCCGAGCAGCCCCTGTTTGTGGAACCATCCTTCGACAAGGCGCTCGATGACGCTGAACAACAACACGAAGATACCGAACACGATCGTTTTGTAGAGCACCGGGACGATCAACGGCTCGTTTTCGAAGCGCCGGCCCAACCCGAACATCTTGCCGATGAGGATGACCTTGGCGACGACCAGCGCCTCGATCAACGCAATCCCGTAGTGCAGATAGGCTGCGCCCGTTTCGTCGATGATCAGCCTGCGATATAGCGTGAACGAGCCGAGGAACACCCAGAGGTATACCGCGATGATCGAGTAGAGCTTGGCCTCCTCGAGCACGCGCTGCTTCAGCGGGACCTTGGCATCGTGTTCCATATCCATATCCTCGGTGAGGACCGCTCCGTCGGTCACTCGATGCGCGTTGTCGTGCGAGCTCTTCTGCATGGACCGGCACGCCGAGATTGCATGCCGATTTCCGCTAAAAAAACGAAGATGCGCACGCACCGAATGGGCCTTCAGTAAGTCGATTCTCCGACGGCGATGACAACGACGGCAATCGTGGACTCGCCGGAGTAACCCTGGAAAAGTCACTTATTTGGCGCTGGACGAGCGGCGTTGGCGCCGGTATTCCGGGCGGCAGTCGCGCGCGAGCCCTTCGCGGCCAATCGCGAAGCGCGATTGGCCGGTGCGTTCACTGAATGCCCGCCCCCGAGCTTGTCGAAGGGCGCGGGCAGACGGTTAGAAAAAGCCGTGCGGGTTTATCGCCTCAACGCGCTTACAGCGTCTCTGCGAAGAACTCGCGCATCATCTGGTAGCTCTTCTTGCAGAGCTTTTCGTCGTAGCGTTGCGGCGAGTTACCGGTGGTCGGGGCATGCGCGTCGCAGAAGGAATGAACCGCGTGGCCGAACATCATCACCTGCCAATCGACCTTGGCCTCCGTGAGCTCGGCTTCGAGCGCGTCCATCTGCGGCTTCGGCGTCACCGGATCGGCGGAGCCGTGGATCGCCAGCACGCGGCCCTTGATGTTGGGCTTGGCGCCCGGCTGCACCGGATTGGGCGCGGTGACGTGGAACACGACGACGCCTTTGAAATCGGCGCCGGCGCGCGCCTGTTCCAGGACATAGCCGCCGCCGATGCAGTAGCCGACCGCCACCTTCTTCGAGAGATCGACCAAGCCGGCCTTGTCCGCCTCGGCGCCGAGCACTTCGAGCGCCTTGGCGCCGCAGGAATTGATGAAAGGCACGTTGCCGCGCACGCCGCGCGATGATTTCATCAGATCGTCGACGGTCTTTTCCTTGGCGCCGTAGCCTTCGCCGAACATATCGGCCATCAGCACGACGTAATCCTTGCCGGCGATCTCGCGCGCCTGCTCCAGCGTGTGCGAGCAGACACCGGCCCAATCGGGCTGCATATAGAGCACGGGCCGCTTCGCCTTGACGCTGTCGTCATAGACGATCATGCCCTCGAATTTCCGTCCCTCATGCTCGTAGCCGACTTTCTTCTCGACGATCATTGCAGACCTCCCTTGGCTTCGCGATTGCCGCCATTAAAGCATGTTCCGGCCGCCGATGCAGCGCCGGCCGGGAGCCGCTATAAAGCCGTGCATCGGGGATTGGGCATCCGGGATTTTGGGGGATTGCCATGCTTGCCGCCTGGAACAGCGTCATCGCGGGATTTCCGGTCCTGCTGGTACAGCTCGCGACGACAACTTTGCTCTTCATCATCGGGCTTGCGATTTATATCTGGCTGACGCCTTATCGCGAGCTCAAGCTCATCCGCGAGGGCAATGTCGCCGCGGCGATCACGCTGTCGGGGCAGATGCTCGCTCTCGCCATCCCGCTCGGCGGCATGCTGGCGCATAGCGTCAATCTTGCCGATATCGTGCTCTGGGGCGTGGTCGCGCTG
Source organism: Allostellaceae bacterium (assembly GCA_035573175.1). Lineage (GTDB taxonomy): Bacteria > Pseudomonadota > Alphaproteobacteria > ATCC43930 > CGMCC-115725 > CAIKMD01. The sequence continues at coordinate 14,157 of DATMZZ010000015.1, read as the reverse complement.
ATCCTGCAACTCATCGCTTTCGCCGCCGCGGCGGTTCTGGTGCGCCATCTGCCACAGGCGATCGAGCGTGGCGACATCGCCTCGGCGCTGGTGCTCGCCGCGGCGCAGATCGTCGCCGGCATCTTCAACGCTGCGGCGATGTCGGGCTGATCCACAATGAATTGGCTGCAGCGCATCGCGCTGATGTTTCTGCTGCTGTTCGTCCTACCGCAGATCGTCGCACAATTATTTCCCGACGATTTCGGCGATTACGGCTTCGATGACGGCGACGGCCGGCGGCCGCTGCCCGCGCCGGAAGATGCCGCGCCGCCTTCGCTGAGCGATGCGCCGCCGTCCGATCGTATGCGCCGGCCCCTGCCCGCTTCGGCGCCCAACGATCCGCTGATCAGCGTCGAGGCCGAAGGGCTGCAGCCGGGCGAAATCGCTTTCGGCACATCCTTCCCGATCGCGCCCGGTGCCTGGCTCACCGCGCGTCATGTCGCGAATGGCGAATGCCACCGGCTCATCCTCATCATCAATGGCCGCAAAGTATCGGCGCAGATCGCCTATCTGCATCCGCAAGCCGATCTCGCGCTGCTCAAGACCGCGAATGCCAGCGGCCCGGCGATGCCGCTCGGAAGCGGCGATGTCGAGCAGAACGAGACCGGCTACACCTTCGGCTATCCGAAGGAAAAACTCGGCGGGACGCGCGACCGGCTGATGGGCCGCTCGCGCATGCAATTGAGCGGCGAGATCAACGGCACAGGCCCGGTGCTCACCTGGGCGGAGGTCGTGCGCTATCCCAATGATCTGCCGGCGCTCAGCGGCATGAGCGGCGGCCCCGTGTTCGACGAGCAAGGCAAGGTCGTCGGCATCATGGTCGCGGCTTCGGTGCGGCGCGGCCGCATCCACACCGTCGCGCCCGAAATCTTGCAAGTGACCGAGCGATCCTTCGCGCTGGGCAATGCCTCGGCGAATGCCGCGCCGGTCAGCGAGATCGCCGCGCAAAACGTATCGTTGAGCGATACGGCGAGCGCGCTCAGCAAATCATCGCGGATCGTGCCGACTTATTGCATACCGGCGAGCTGACCTGTCACTGCGCGGTGAAGTCCGGCAGCTGCGCGGTTTGTGGAACGGTCCCCGTGCGCTGCACCGGCGACGGGTTCCATTTTCCGATCAGCGCGTCCGCCTCGGGAGCATAAAGACGCATCGTCAGGTTGAACGGTCCCTTCGGCGCGGGCAGCCAATTCGATTCCTTCTCCGCGCCCGGACTGTCGTTCTGAACATAAAGGTCGAGTGAGCCGTCGGCGTTCGGCTTCAGCGGCATCCAACTGCTGAGGTTGAAGCGGTTGAGCTGGTTTGGGACCTGGAAACCATCGTTGTCATAGAGCGTGACCGACCAAAAGGCCCGCACCGGCGGCACCTCGCCCTTGGCGAAATGGAGTGTGTATTTGTTTGCGCCATCAAGCGGCTTGCCGGCGTCGTCGGCCAGATTGAGCGGGTATATCGCGTCTTCGGGGAGATTGGCACCCAGGCCCCGTTGCGCCACGATCGCGCGTTTCAAATAGTAATTGCCGTAAACGCCCATCGTATCGGTGTTCATCGCCCAGCCCTTCTCGACCCGCGCCAGAGTCGGCACCTTCCACGCCATCAATTTCTGCGCGTCTGTAGGAGCGCTCATTACGCCGTTGCGAATGGCTGGATCGATCTTGCTGATATCGAAGCTCTTGCCCGGCTCGATGCCAATTTTCCGCAATTGCGCAACCATTGGCTGATCGGTGTCGTGAGGCGGATTGACCTTCATGACTTCGGCGGCGTAAGCGAAGAACTTGTCCGCAGGCATTTTGTCGACTTGCTCCTTGGGTGGAGTCTTCATGTCGATGCTCGGGTCGACCTTCGCCTCGACCGGCCGTGCGGGCTGACCCCACGCCGACAATGGCGTGATCTTGTATCCCGCCTGGATCTGATGGACGGCACTATAATCTTGCGGTCCGTCGGTCTTGGTTCGCCCGATGATCCATACATCAGGCGTCGGCGCGCGGATCACCGTCATTCCCGCCGGCACCGTCCCGCGCCAGCCGGGCAGCGCGAGGAGAAAATTGCCGGCCTCGGTGCCCGTCGTTCGCCAACCGGGCGAGGCGAAGACATCGGACCAAGCATCGAGCATCGGCAGGAGATAATACCGACCATTGGTATTCGGCGCCGACACGATCATCGGCTCTTTCGTCAGGTCGAGAAAGGCGCTCGAATAGAGCGTATCGAAGTTCGGGCGCACAACCGTCTTGAAGTCGGCGGCCGGAAATTCGGCAAAACTGTTGAATGTGTTGGGAGGACCGAAGCCAGGAATTTTGCCGGCTTCCACATTCGTCGCCACTTTGCGGGTGATATCCACCGACACCAGCGGATAAAAATAAAGATACGCATCGACCGCGATGGCATGCGCCTCTTGCTCCGTGATCGCCGCCTGCGCTCCCACTGGTGCCAGGAACATGGCGGAGCATGCCAACGCGGTTGCGCCGCACAGCTTCGAGACGTTCATCAATCTCATGCGAATTCTCCCGATAATCGACGCAGTGGATTGCGTCGTGCCGTAGCGCGCGGCCACTAAAGAGCGGAGCACCCGCATTACTACACGCAGGTGGGTACCGCTTTACAATCGGGAGAAACCCGATGTCAGCGCGCGAGAACCATCGACGATGGCCGGGCTAAACGATGCGTTCGCTTTTACCAATGACACAGACTCATTGCTTGCGTGCCCGGCAAACCGCGGAATCGCCAATCATCCGTTTTTCCTGCCGTGACAAGATTGTGATCGGCATTCGGATATGAATGCTCTCTCGCTGACGCTCGGATAACACTATCCACATCCACAGGCGGCGCAGCACATATTTCATTTCACAGCATTGGTATGGCGCCATGGTACGAGTAAGCCCCAACAACGTCGTCAATCCAAACACATCCGGCGATCTCGTTGCGCTAAGCGATTAAAGCGCATGCTTACAGGGGAAGGGGTGCTGCACGACGCTGCGGCGGAGTTGGCGCGCAGGCGCATCCTCATAGGCCTGTACGCTGTCTTTTTTTTCTCGGGATTCGCCGCGCTCCTTTATCAAACCACATGGCAACGCATGCTGGCACTATTCGCCGGCTCGGATGTCGTTGCGGCGACTTTGGTCGTGAGCGCTTTCCTTTTCGGTCTGGGTATCGGGAGCCTGTGGGCCGCGTCCTTTGCAGATCGACTTTCTTGCCAAAGGGCGATCCAGGTCTTTGCTTTATGTGAACTGGGCATTGGTGCCTTTGCGGCCGCCAGCCCCTTCCTATTTTATAACTTTCTATTCGAACATGTGTTGGCGGTCGCCCATTCCGCCTCGCTTGTGTTGTTGATCGTTTTTCTGGCGCTGCTGCTTCCGACGCTGCTAATGGGCATGTCCCTGCCCCTGCTATCCAGAGCCATCGTTGACCGCGTCGAGACGGCACCGTTTCACATCGGCTTGCTCTATTGCGTCAACACCTTGGGCGCCGGATTTGGCGCCCTCCTGAGCGGCTTTGTCATCATCGGGATTTTCGGTTTCGAGGTTACTGTCTACTTTGGCGTCCTGCTGAACTTTGTTGTTGCTGTTGGCGCTCTCCTGGCTTCCACCGGAGCGTCTTCCGCGGCGAGAGGCGGCCTCAGCCCAGAAATTGGCTCTGTATCAGGCCGATACCCGCGGAACGTCTGGATCTGGGCAGCCTTGGTGTTTGTGTCGGGCTTTCTGATCATCTCCCTGGAGATCGTCTGGTTCCGTGTCGTCGGCGTCCTGATGCAGACGAATGCCTACGCTTTTTCGTTGATCCTTGGAATTTTCCTGATCGGAGACGCGCTCGGCCTGGCCTATGGGGCGCGGGTTGTCGGCGCTATCTCCAATCCACGCCGCACCTTTTACGCCTTTCAGGCCGGCATCGCGCTCTACGCGATCGTTGCCATGGCCATCCTGTGGGCGGCCCATGGCTGGTTTGATCTAGAGCAGTGGCTCGTCGACAAGCCACATCTCGCGACGGTGGGACTATGGCATCGGTTGGCGGCGATCACCGCTTATCTCGTCGTGACGGGCTGTCTGGTATTTCCGCCCGCTTTTATGGGCGGCATGTCGTTCCCGATGGCGCAAAAAGCCGTCCACGATGATCCGACGCTCGTTGGGAACCGCGTCGGGATCATTCAGCTCTTCAACATTCTGGGAAATACGACTGGTGGCGCTGTAACCGGCCTTCTGTTGCTGGAATGGATCGGGACATCAGGCACGCTTCGGATTATCGCTGTGATCGGTCTCGCCTTCGCGATCGCGATCGTATGGAAATCTCGCGGTGAAGGTACCGGCGCAAGAATTCGACGCATGGCGCAAACACCATCCCAGGCCGCACTCACCGGGCTTCTCGCCGTGGCGGCGATTTTATTTCCGACGAATGCAGCGTTCTGGGCCAGATTGCATGGCGCCAGTTTATCGCACGGCGCGCTCGTCGATGAGGATCGCACCGGTATTACCGTGATGCGGTCGGGCCGCGATGCGACGAGCATAAATTATGGCGGCAAAGTGATGCCGGATGCCTATTTGCTCTATATCAACGGCCGCACAAATAGCCGCGTTCCGTTCTTATTCATCCACGGCGTCCTCGGCGCCCTTGGTCCGCTCGTACATCCCGATCCCCGGTCGATCATGATCATCGGCCAAGGCAGCGGCGGTACGCCTTATGCAAGTGGCGTCAATCCAGCGACGCATCACGTGAAGATCGTTGAAATCGTGTCGCCTGTCTTCACGATCATGCAGAAATTCGATCAGGACGTACCCCGCAGCGCGGTGAACGCTTTTCTGAGAGACCCGCGCTTCGAACGCGAGCTCGGCGACGCTCGTCACGAGCTACTGATCGATCCGCAACGGTACGACGTTATCGAAGCCGATGCGATCCCGCCTGATGCTTCCCATAGCGGAATGCTTTACTCGACCGAATATTTCAGGGAGGTGCGCTCGCATCTGGACGACGGCGGCATTTGCGTGCAATGGGCCCCTACGCAGCGCACCGTCGCGAGCTTTCTACAAATATTTCCCTACGTCGTGCTGGTGAACGGCGTTCTGCTCGGCAGCGACAAGCCTATTCCATTCTCGGTCGAGGACCTTTCGCAACGCTTGCTCAGTACCCGTTCCTATTTGGCGGCTGGTGGATGGAATGCCGATGAGATCATTGCTTGGCTTAAAGAGGAGCCGATTAGGCAGTGGGGTCCGAACGATAAGCGCGACGATCGGGACGTGAATACGGACCTATTTCCCAAGGATGAGTTCTACCTTAATGCGAAGAAGGTAGACTTTCTTCGATAGACGCACGGACACAAGTCAGTGCCAACCGAGCAGCCAGAAGGTGGCGCCGATGGCGCGGCTCAGCGCCCAGGGCACCGCGCCGTAATAGATCACCGCGAAAGCGCCAATAGCGAGCGCCAGGAAAGCGCCGACAGACGGAACGACCGATGTGCGTGTGCTCATGTCGTTTTTATGCGCGAGGCGCACCGCGCCATGCAAGGCGAAAGATGCCGCATTGCTCAGCATGCGATCAACGTGGCACGGTAACGACGTGCGCCAAAGATAAGCTGATTGAACGAAACCGTGGCGCCATTTACGCGTGGCCGCTTCGCGGCGGCAAGCGCCGTGATCGCTTCGCGCGCGCCGCGAATTAAGGAGCGCCGAACAGAAGGCGATCGAGCGAGAGCGCGCCGCCGCCGGCGCATGCGAAATAAAGCGCGACGAGACCCCAGAGCGCCGGATATTCCATGCCGAGCTGGTTCCAGAAATAGCCATCGAAGCGCAGGTGATCGTAAGCCGCGCCGACAAAAAAGAGGAAGATCAACAGACCAGCGAGCTGGGTGAAGAGGCCGAGCGCGAGCGCCGGCCCGGCGATGAATTCGACGAGCGCGACATAGACGACCCAATAGCGCCCGGGGCGAAAGCCCGAGCGCTCGAGCCCGGTCGCGAGCAAGGCCGGGTTGAGAATGCGCGAGCCGGTATTCGGAAACCAGCCGAAGAAACAGCGCATGGCATGCGGCAGCAACGCCAAACCACACCAGGCGCGCAACAACGTCTCCGCCCAAGGCGTCAGCGCGGAAAAGAACGTGCTGTCCATGGCGCCAGCGATAAAGCCTCGCTGACGGCGATGCAAGAAAGAAACATTGAGGATTCACCACGGAGACACGGAGAACACGGAGGAACATTCATGGCGCGCGAGCGCGCCTAAACTCTTAAGCTCCGTGTCTCCGTGGTGATATTTCCTTACACGAGGATCTTCGGCAGGTCGTCCGAGCGCATCAGCAGGAACCAGCGCGCCGCGTGGTAGAGCGCGAAGGAGGCCGCGAAAGTGCCGGCCAGTGCGAAGCTGAGCGCAATGGGCTCTTGCGTCGTCGCGGCGTAGAGCGCCGCTGCCGCGGGGGCTGCGGTTGCGATAATCCCGGTCGCCAGCGCGACCAGCGCGTTGCGACGCTCGAGCTGGATCGCCTCCATGAGAGCGGGGTCGATCTCGCCCTTCAGCGCCTCCGCCTCGCGCGCGCGTCGCGCTTCGGCATTGGCGCGCAGGCGATTGCCGGGCAGATCGATGATGGGCGGCGTGGTTGGTGTCGCGCGCTCTGCGAGCGCGATCAACCGCCGCGCCAGCGGCGCCGGTTCGTCGGTGTCCTCGCGGGAGGCGGCATCGCGGCGCCACCAATAGAGCGCCGCCATATCCGCATCCGCGGGCTTCTCGAGTAGATCGAGATGGGCCATGCTTCTCCTCCATACGGCCGGCGGTTCTTTTGCCGGCACCTTGTCCGACCTTGGCTTTGCAACCGGCGAGCCAGTTTCGGTTTTTCAGACACTTGGAAGAGTTTTCGGCACAAGCGCGCCCGCGCCTGTAAAGAACACCGGCATTGTTTGAAGACGGCACGCTCCGTTAATCTTAATGAATATTAACGGAGACGCGCCTATGAACGATCGCAAGCCGGTTATCATCGCTGTCGCGGTCGGCGGTTTAGCGCTGGCCGCTAACGGCGCCGCGGCATTGATCGCGATCTCAGCCTCCTCCTCGCCGCCCGAAGCCGCCGCTTTCGGCATCATCGGCCTGACCGCTGCTTTCATCGGCCTTATCTTCACGATCATCTGGGCTTTCCGCGACGACGCCCAGCCCTCCATCCGCCATGAGCGCGTGTTCACGCCGTGGTCGGAGCGCGACGAAGAAGAGTTCGCGCCGATCGCCGGGCCGATTGGCCGCTCGCCTCTCGCCCTCGCCCGGGTGGCCGCGCCAGCCCCCGCGCTGACTCTGGCGCCGGCCGCCAGCGAAGGCCAGGTGATCTACATCGCCGAGTGGCTGAAGGCGCGCGGCATCCAGCACGCCTGATCTTTCAGGCTTCGCTTCCCAGCACCGTGTTGACCAGCGCGCCGGCTTCTTCCGGCGCGAAACGCGCATTCGTCATCAAGCGGCGGAAGAAGATCGCGCCGAGCAACGCATAGGCGGTGAGCTCGGGATCGCGATCAGTGGGGAAATCGCCGCTGGCGATGGCCGAGGCGATCAGCGCGACCGTCGGCTTGCGTACCTCGGCCTGGAAGCCGTGGTGAAAATCGCGCAGCGCCGGATCGCGCTCCGCCGCATCGATCATCGCCGGCAGGCAGGTCGAGAACGGCGAGTCGATCAGCACCGCCGCGACGTGGGCGAGAATGCGCTCCAGCTTGTCGCGCGGCGTGCCGTAGGAGAGATCGGGCGCTTCGCTTTCATGCAGTTTCGCGAAAGCATCGGCGATCAGCGACAACCGGTCGGGCCAATGGCGATAGATCGTCGATTTGCCGACGCCGGCACGCGCCGCCACGGATTCGATCGTGAAGCCGCCATAACCGATCTCGCCGAGTTCGGCGAGCGCGGCCGAGAGAATCACTTGCCGCGAGCGCGCAACGCGGGGATCGGGCCGCGCATCGACCGCCCGCTTCAGCGCCGTCGCCATCCTGTCGTGTTAGGGCTTGCCGCCCGACCCTGGCGCGCGATAGGCGGCGGTGTTCGGCTGGAACAATTCGACGAGATTGCCCGAGGGATCCTCGACCAGGATCTGCTTGCCGCCGGTGCCTTGCACGACCTCGTTGCGGAAGCGCGCGTTCGCGGCTTTGAGCTTGGCGATCGTTGCGTCGAGATCCTCGACCAGGAGGTGGATGCGATTCCAACCGCCGGGCTTCTGCTGCTCGCCGGACGGCATCGGCGCGCCGCCACCGGCGCCCTGACCCGCCGGCTGCGTCAGATAGATATGCATGTCGCCGCGCGAGATCTCGGCGAAGGGCGGCGCCGGATGCATCTCGACCTTGAAGCCGAGATGCTGCGTGTAGAAATCGATCGCAGCCTTCACGTCATTGACGAGGTAACGGAAACAAGCGGCCATGCGCGTCCTCCTTCGCAATTAGATATGAAACGTATCCGTTTCATAGCGATACGTCAACGTATCACATTTTAACGCTCCTCGGCCCTTGGGGGGAGAGGATTTGGTGAACCTCATCCTTTCTTAAGCTTCATCGATAAAAATGAAGGAGTTAACCCCGATCAGGCCCGATTGCCGCGATGACCCAGGACCGCCCGCTTCCTTCTTCTCAACCGCCGAGTCCGGCGGCCGAGAGCGATGCGCCGCGCAATCCGGGGCGGCGGATCATTCTCGGCGGCATTCCGATTGCGGTGACGCTGGCCAGCAAGCCGGCGCTCGCCATGACGCAGCAATGCTCGGTCTCGAATGCGCTGTCGGGCAATCTCTCGCACCCGCTACCCACCGGCGTGAATTGCGGCCTCACCCCTGCGACCTGGGCGAGCCTTGCCGGCACCAATCAGCTCTGGCAGCGCACCGGCTTCTTTCCTTCGACCAATTTCACCAGCGCCGCCGGCAGCCCCGGCTTCGGCAGCGGCTGGATCGTCGGCATGCAATCGATGCTCTCGGCGCTGCAAGGCGGCTTGATCATCCAGATCAAGATCAAGGGCAATCAGACGACGCTCAACGCGGCGCTCTTCGGCGAGCAAGCCGCGGCGGCGCTGCTCAACGCGGCGGCTTTTGCGCCGAATAATTTCCCGGACTCGCTGTCGCAAGTGCAGCAGAAGATTCGCAGCGTCTGGATCTCGACGCCAAACAACACGAGCCAGGCGCAAAGCGCGCTCGACAGCGTCGTCACCACCTTCTCGGCCCTCAACGTCAATACATAGTGTGGCGGATTTGAAGTTCCTCGAATCGCGCAACAACGATTGTAGGAACTTCAAATCCATCAGCCACACTAGCGTCCTGATCGATCCGGAAGTTCGAAAGTGCCCAATTCAGACAAATGCGAACTTCCGGATCGGGACACGAGCAGCCGCGTCATGACGGACGCGGCGACGAGACGGATCGGCCCCTTCGTGCATTGGCGCGAATGGGGCGGCGAGATCATCGCCTATAACGATCGCACCGGCGACACACATCATTTCGCCGATCTCTCCGCCTGGCTCTTTCGCCTGCTGACGCGCGCGCCGGCGAGCGATGCGGCGATCGCCGCGGCCATCGAGCGCGAGATCGAATTGCCGCCGGCGATCGACCGCGACGCGGTCATCGCGCGCACGCTCGATCTCTTCACGCGGCTCGATCTTCTGGAGGCGGCATGAATACGCTCGCGCTCCGCTTCGGGCCTTTCGCCGCGCGTCTCGACACGCCTTTCGGCGTGGTCGTCGATGGCTTGCATCAGCTCTATCCCGATGAATCCTTCATCGGCATCGACGAATTCTGCGATTTCCGCGTCGCGCTCGCACCGGGCAAATTCGCGCGCCGCTGGATCCGGCCGCAAGCGCATTTCCTCATCGACGGCGAGAGCCCGTTCAAGCCGCTGCCCGCGGATCAGGCGCTGCCGATGTTCGAATGGGGCCTCAACTACGCGATCGCGGCGCAGGCGCATCAATATCTCATCGTGCATGCGGCGGCGATCGAGCGCGGCGGCCGCGTCGCGATCCTGCCGGGCGCGCCCGGCGCCGGCAAAAGCACATTGACCGCGGCGCTGGTGCAGCGCGGCTGGCGCCTACTGTCGGACGAGCTCGCGCTGATCCGCCCCAGCGACGCGCATGTCGTCCCGCTGGCACGGCCCATCAATTTGAAGAACGGCTCGATCGGATTGATGCGCGCTTACGCGCCCGATGCGATCTTCAGCGCGGAGACGCATGACACGGCGAAAGGCACGGTCGCGCTGATGCGTGCGCCGGCCGAGAGCATCGCGCGCAGCAGCGAGGCCGCGCCGATCGGCTGGATCATCTTTCCGCGCTGGCAAGAAGATGCGGAGGCGCGACTCGCGCCTTGGTCGAAAGCCGCGGGGCTGATGGAGATCGCCCACAACGCGATGAATTACAGCCTGCACGGCGCGGCGGGGTTCGAGTTGCTCGCCGATATCTTCGCCAGCAGCGGCTGCTATCGCTTCACCTACAGCCGACTCGACGACGCGATCGCGGTGTTCTCGGAGCTCGCCGACAGCCGCGCTTGAACGCATTGGCTGGGTCTTTTCGCACCGCCAAAGCCGTCACAAGATTGCCCCAATTGCTTGCTTTGCTACGGGTAGTGGTGACCCGCCAAGAGATGTCGCAGCTTGTAATGTCGGATACCGAATCCCGGGCGGACTACTATCGCGAGCAAGGCCGCCAGATCAGGGCGCTTGTCAGTCTCGTGATCAGCCCCGAAGTGAAAGCGGAATTGCTCGAGCTCGCCGAGCAATTCGAGCGGCTGGCTACCCAAGCCGATCACGCCGCTCACACGTGAAATGGCGCGGAACTCCGCGCCATTGCTTACGCCAAAACGAAGGTAGCGATTACTTCCAGACCGGCTGGCCGAGATAGATCTCGGACGGGTCGGTCGCCGCGCCGGCAACCGCGCCGGCTGAGCCGCCGACCAGCGCGCCGATCATCGGCGCACCGAAAACGGCACCGACCACTGCGCCACCCGCCGCACCGAAACCGGCCCCGGTCAGGGCACGGTCGGTCGGGGTCTGGCCGCAGGCCGACAGCAGCAGCGCCGCACCGAAAGCCAAGCTCACAGAAATCCGCATAGGGAGGCTCCCTGATAAAAGGTTGCCAAAAGCCTATCACGAAGAATCGATTGTTTACAACAAGTTCTGGCCGATTCTTGAAATTTCTAGCAAGACTTGCTGCTAGCTCTTTGATTCACATGAACAGCTTTTCGCCCTTCAGATCGCTGTACAGCGACGCGACGAACTCGCCATAGCCGTTCCAGAGCTGAGTGGGCACGCGCGTGTTGGTGCCCAACACGCGCTCGGTCGCCTGACTCCAGCGCGGATGTGGGACATCCGGATTCACATTCGCCCAGAAGCCGTATTCGCTCGGCCCGACCTTGGCCCAGAACGTCACCGGGCGTTTGTCGGTGAAGGTGAAACGCACGATCGATTTCACCGATTTGAATCCGTATTTCCATGGCGTGATCAGACGGATCGGCGCGCCATCTTGTTTCGGCATCGGCTTGCCGTACATGCCGGTGCCGATGAAAGCGAGTTCGTTATTCGCTTCGGCCATGGTGAGGCCTTCGAGATAAGGCCACGGATAGAAGAAGGCCTTCTTCTGATTCGGCGCCATCGACGCATCTTTGAATGTCGTCATATGCAGATAAGTCGCGCTCGACAGCGGCTTCGCGATATCGACGAGCGCCTTCAGCGGGAAGCCGGTCCACGGCACCGTCATCGACCAGCCTTCGACACAGCGATGACGATAAAGCCGCTCTTCAAGCTGCACCTGCTTCAAGAGATCATCGATGCCCATGGTCAGCGGCTTTTCGACCATGCCGTCGATCGTGATCGTCCACGGCCGCACCTTGAGCTGCTGCGCCGCCGCGGCGCAGTCCTTTTCCTCGCTGTATTCGTAGAAGTTGTTGTAGTTGGTCGAATACTTCGCGTCGGTGATCGGGCGCTCGACGGTGTATTTGTCATTGCGCTTGGCGGGGTAGAGACCCGCCGACGGATCGGCTGCGTCCTCGGCTTTATCGGCCGCGAAAGCATCGCCGAGCGGCAAGCCGGCACCGGCGAGAATTGTGCCCACGCCCATGGCTTTGACCAGGGTGCGGCGATTGAGGAACACCGATTCCGGCGTCGCCTCGCTCTCGCGCATCTCCCAACCGCGTTTCACCTTGATCAGCATCGTCGCCTCCGACTTCTGCGCCAAAACTGAGACCGGCGCCGCGCCGCCGCAAGTCAAAGAAATGCGAGCAGCCGCTTCTCTTGGAATATACGCAACGGATGCAGAAAAGGTTACGCCCCTCGCTGCTTCGTGAGCGAGGGGCGCGTTAAAGCTTTGTTAGATGGAGAAACCCTCTCCCGGTTGCTCTAACCCCTCTCCCGCTCGCGGGAGAGGGGGGGCCAGCCCTTCAGGGCTGGGAGGGTGAGGGTTCAGGAGATGCTCCAAGATCATTTCTTGCACGCCATCGATATTGGCGAGGATATCGTTATTCCAAAAACGGATAACGCGCCATCCACGCTGCTCGAGCCACGCGGTCCGCCGCTCATCGTAAGCGTTATCGGCGTGCTGGCCGCCATCTGCTTCGATGACGAGGCGACTTTCAAAGCAAATGAAATCAACAATGAAGGGACCGAGGCGATGCTGACGGCGGAATTTTAAGCCGCCAAGCGCCGGTCGCGTAGCGCGCCCCAGAGACGACGCTCCGCGTTAGTTGAGTCTACGCGGAGTTGGCGTGCGCGATGATTGGGCATCCCCCTCACCCTCCCGTCGCGAAGCGACGGGCCCCTCCCTCTCCCGCAAGCGGGAGAGGGTTTTGAGCCGATAGATCGCAGTTTACTGCGCGGCTTCGCCGGCCCGCATCTGCAGCACTTTTTCGGCGAGCTTGCCTTGCAGCTCTTGCAGGTGATCGAAGGTCGCCGTGTAGGTGCCGACGCCGAGCGTCACCGAGCGCAGCTCGACGATGAGATCGTGCAGCTCCGACATCGGCATGTTGGCTTCGACCTGGTCCCAGCCGTCCCAGCCTTCCTTGCCGTCGAAGCCGAGGATCTGACCGCGCCGGCCGGAGGCGATGCGCTGCACGCGTGACGTGAACGCATTCGGCACCGAGATCGAGACGTGGCAGATCGGCTCCAAGAGCATCGGATTGCATTTCGGCATCGCCTCGGTCATCGCCTGGCGCGCGACCGTCTTGAACGCCTGATCCGAGCTGTCGACATCGTGGAACTGGCCGGTGATCAGCGTCACCGCGACATCGACCACCGGAAAACCGAGCGGCCCGCGCTTCATGTAGTCCATGATGCCTTCTTCGACCGCGGGGATATAGTTGCGCGGAATCGCACCGCCGACCACCGCATCCTTGAAGGCATGGCCGGTGCCGCGCGGCAGCGGCTTGATCTCGATCTGGATGTCGGCGAATTGCCCGTGCCCGCCCGATTGCCGCTTGAAGCGCGAATGGATCGAGCCCGCCAGCTTGATCGATTCCTTGTACGGCACTTGCGGCCGGCGCGCATGAGTCGCGAGGTTGAAGCGATGCTTCAGACGATCGAGCGCGATCTGGAGATGGATATCGCCCTGGCCCCAGAGCACTTGCTCTTGCATCTCGGCATTGTGCTCGACCGAGAGCGTCGGATCTTCCTCCATCAGCCGATGCAGCGCGCCGGAGAGCTTCACATCGTCATTGCGGTTCTCCGCCGCGATGGCGAGGCCGTAGACCGGCGTCGGGATCGGGATCTTCGGGAAAGCCGGCGGCGATGCGCCGCTCGACAGCACCGAGCCGCTGGCGATGCCTTCCATGCGCGCCAGCGCGACGACCTCGCCCGGCTCGGCCGCGGCCGCCTTGGTCGATTGCGCACCGAGCAGGCGGAGCACGCCGGCGACACGCACGCCGTTGAGGCTCATGCCTTCCGTCACCTGGCCGCTCCACACCCGCACCAGCGAGAGCTTGCCGGCATTCGGCGGATGATAAGTCTTGATCACGTTGGCGACCGTGTCGCTCGCTTTCGGATCGAGCTTCAGCCGCGCCGCGGTGGTCGCGACGTCCGGCGTCTCGTGACGCAGCGCCTTGAGCAAGCGGCGCACACCCGAATCCTGCGCCGCCGCGCCGAGGAAGACCGGTACGATCAAATCGCGGGTGAGATTCTGCGTGAGATGACGATAGATGTCTTCTTTCGAGGGCTGCACGTCCTCCAAGAGTTGCTC
>DATMZZ010000014.1:0-7952 GCA_035573175.1 Allostellaceae bacterium | reverse complement strand
CCGACACCGCTTCCCGAGAACTTGCCGCCGGCGATTAGCGGCGGTGGCAAGGTCACGGTAGCGCTGCTGCTGCCGCTCACCGGGCCGAGCGGCACACTCGGCCAAGCGATGCTCGATGCTGCCGAGATGGCACTTTACGATCTGGCCGATGAGCAGCTCGAACTGGTGACCCGCGACACCAAGGGCACGCCCGACGGCGCAAGCGCAGCCGCGCAACAGGTGCTGAGCCAAGGCGCGCAGATCATCCTCGGTCCGCTGCTCGCCTCTGAAGTCGGCGCGGTGAAGCCGCTCGCCCAAGCCGCCCATGTGCCGGTGGTCGCTTTCTCGACCGATACGACGCTGGCCGGTGAAGGCACCTATCTCATGGGCTTCCTGCCGAGCGAAGAAGTCGCGCGCGTCACCTCTTACGCCCATGCGCACGGCCACAACCGCTTCGCCGTGCTCGCGCCGAGCACGCCTTACGGCCAAGTCATCGCCGATGCGGTGAAGAACGCCGTCGCCGCCAATGGCGCGAGCCTGTCGCGCGTCGAATTCTACGATCCGGCGCTCAACGGCATGGCCGCGGCGGTGCGACGCTTCGCCGGCGAAGGCGTCGATTACGATGCGCTCTTCCTGCCCGAGGGCGGATCGCGCATCAAAGTGCTGGCGCCGCAACTGCCCTATTTCAAGATCGACCCCGATCAGGTGAAGTTCCTCGGCACCGGCCTGTGGGACGATCCCAATATCGGCACCGAGCCGTCGCTCGATGGCGGCTGGTATGCGGCGCCCGCGCCTTCGGCACGCGCGCCCTTCGAGCAGCGTTTCGCGCAGCTCTATCGCCATCCGCCGCCGCGCCTCGCGACCCTCGGCTATGACGCGACGGCGCTCGCGGCCGTGCTGGCGCGCTCGCCGCAAGGCGCCGATTTCTCGGATCAGGCCCTGACCAATCCGAACGGCTTCTCCGGTCTCGATGGCATCTTCCGCTTCCGCCCGGACGGGCTGGTGCAGCGCGGCCTGGCGGTCCTGCAAGTGCAGCGCGGCGGCAACACCATCATCGATCCGCCGCCGCAGACCTTCCAGAATCTCGGCTTCTAGTGAGGAGTTGGGGCGTCGACGGCTACAAGCGCGGTTGGATCGCGGTTTGGCTGGACGATGATCTCAGAGCCGGCTGGGAGCTAATCGACAACACCGATCGCCTCGCGGCGCTCGACACGTCCATGGTGATGATCGATATCCCGATCGGTCTGCCGGACACCGGCTATCGCGGCTGTGACCTCGCGGCACGCAGGCTGCTCGGCGCTGCCGCCCCGCGCGTCTTTCTCGGCCTGCGCCGACCGCTGCTTCAGTACCTGGACGATTACGCTGCCGCCAATGCCTGGTGCAAATCCAATGGTAAAGGGTTAGCGAAGCAATCCTTCGCCATCCTGCCGAAAATCGCCGAAATCGACGACATCATGACACCAGCGCGGCAGCAGCAGTTTCGCGAAAGCCATCCGGAGTTGATCTTCCGGCGTCTCAGCGGCGGCACGGTTCTGCCCTCGAAGCATTCCGCCGAGGGATTGCGATTGCGGCAAGAACTGCTCACCCGTTTGGGATTCGCGGCGTTGGATAATTGGCTCGAACAATTGCCGGGCACGGGCGCAAAGCCCGATGACCTGTTCGATGCCTGCGCCTTGGCGCTCGCCGCGCGCGATGCCGCCCAGGGCCGCGTCACGCGCGCCAATAACGACACGATCTGCGACAGCCGCGGACTGCGCATGGAGATTTGCTACTAAGCCAATAGCGACGCCAGTACCGCATTGAGCCGCTGGCGCCCCGCCGCGGTCGCGCGCAAACCGGCCGCATCGAGTTCGAGGAAGCCGGCCTCGCGCAGGCTGGTCTGCCGCGCCGCATCCAGCGCGGTCTCGAAATCGCTGCCCGTCTCGGCGCGGAAGGCATCGCGCGCGATGCCTCCGCCGAGCCGCAGCCCCATCATCAGCATCTCGTCGCGCCGCTCATCCGGCGACAGCAGCAGCGACTCCTCGACGCCGTGACCGGCGCGCTCGACCGCGCCGAGCCAGGTCTCCGGCGCACGGAAATTCTTGAGCGCCCGTTTCTCGCTTCCGAGCGTCAGCCGGCCATGTGCACCCGGACCGATGCCGAGATAATCCTGGTAGCGCCAGTAAACGAGGTTGTGCCGACACTCTTCACCCGGCCGCGCATGGTTGGAGATCTCGTAAGCCGGCAGACCGGCGGCGGCGAGCGTCTCCTGCGTGGCCTCGTAAAGCGCGCCTTGCGTCTCGTCATCCGGCAAGCGGAAATCGCCGCGCGCGAAAGCGGTCGCGAAGGCCGTGCCTTGCTCGATCGTGA
This sequence comes from Allostellaceae bacterium, assembly GCA_035573175.1. GTDB lineage: Bacteria > Pseudomonadota > Alphaproteobacteria > ATCC43930 > CGMCC-115725 > CAIKMD01. Next base: position 5,624 of record DATMZZ010000014.1, on the reverse strand, counting down.
GCTGATAAAGCGAGAGATGATTTCCCGCCATCGCCAGCGCCGCGCTCAGCTCTTCGCGCCAGCCTGCGAGCGTCTGCCCCGGCCGCGCATAAATGAGATCGAAGGAGAAACGATCGAACAACCGCGAAGCGAGCTTTACCGCGTCGCGCGCCTCGCCCGCATTATGACCGCGCCCGAGGAACTTCAGCGACGCGTCGTCGAGCGCTTGCACGCCGAGCGAGACGCGATTGACGCCCGCCGCACGCAGCTCGGCAAACCGCGAGGCTTCAACCGACGTCGGATTGGCTTCGAGCGTAATCTCGAGGTCGCGCGCTGCGGACCAGTGCTGTGTCGCACGCTCGATCAGCGCTGCCGCCGTCGCCGGCGCCATCAGCGAGGGCGTGCCGCCCCCGAAGAAGATCGAGACCAGCTCACGGCCTTTCAGCACCGGCGCCCAATGATCGAGCTCGGCGAGCAGCGCGGCGCGCCAGCGCGGCTCATCAATGCGCTCGCGGACATGCGAGTTGAAGTCGCAATAGGGGCATTTCGACTTGCAGAACGGCCAGTGGATATAGAGCGCGAGCGGCGTCGCCATAGCTCACGCGCCCTGCTGCGCGGCGTCATGACGCCTCATCCGCGTCATCACTTGGCGCAGCTTGCCGAGCAGGATCATCAGCACGCGAAGATTGAAGACAAGGCTCGGCGCGAGGCGGATTCCCATCGCGTTGAGCGAGCCAATGCCGAGCGATCGCGTCATCTTGGCGAAGCCCTCGGTGCTGCACTCGAAACGTCCGTTCACCGTCAGCGTATCGTAGCCGAAATCATTCTTCAGCAAGAAGAACAGCGACGACGAATGCATCGCGACATCCGGCGCGCCGCCCTGCAGCACGACAATGCCGTCGAGCAGCGAGAACGAGATCAGCACATCGAGATCGGAGAGGCGGATCGTAATCGGCTGGAAAGTGCCGAGAAACGGCAGCTTGCGCAGCAGCGCGATCAGCAGCCGCGAGTTCTGCGCCATCATGCGCGCACGATAGTCGGCGAAAGCCTCCTGCAGGCTATCGAGGCTCACGGATTCACCCGGACCGCGCAGCGGCAGGCGGGACAGCTCGGCGAGGCGTTGCTCATAACGCGCCAGCGCCGGCCCGTTGTCATGCGGCGTGCCGATCTCCCATTCCTCGCCGGGATAGAGCACGACTGGAACGGTGCCAGCGGCAGCGAGGGTTTCGGCGGCGGTGCGCGGCGTGTTCATTGCATCATTGAGATAGGTATTCTCGACATTGGAAAAATAGATGAAGCTGGCGAAAGGCAGCGCGTATTGCGGATGGAGAATTTGCGTCTGCACCGTCAGGGTGTCGCGCTTCTTCTTCGCCGCTTCTTCCCGGAAGATGCGATCGGTCTTGCCGCCTTTCCAGGCCGCGTAGCTGAATTGGCTGAGCATCAAGGTCGGCGGACCGAAGAGCTTGGCGACACGCGTGAGATCCACCGGCGCCGCGATTTGGCAATCATTGAAATTGATCACCGATTGCTTGCCGTCCGTCACATGCAGCCAGGAATCGTAAAAATCATGCGGGCCGCAGGTGGCGGAGACGCCGCCGCCGAGCGCCAGCGGCACGCTGTCTTCCATCTCGATCACGGACAAGCCGAGGCTTCGGCAGAATTTCGCGACGCGGTGATCGCGCGTCGGCTGGAACAGGATCGTGACGCGATTATGCGAACCGGCGATACGCGCGAGAAAAGACGGCGAGAAATGATCCGGATGCTCATGCGAGAGCCAGATATGGGTGACGCCTGCCATGATCGCATCGAGCGAAAGCGGCGTCGGAATCAGCAGATCCCAGCCATCATTGAAGGCCGAGCCGTCGATCCAAGGATCGAACAGAAGCCCGATATCGCCGGCGATCAGCTTGCAGCAAGCATGATTGACGAAGGTGAGCTTCACGGCCGCTTCGGCACGGGCAAACACGCTTCGGCGAGTTGCCGGAACGCGACCGTGCGATGGCTGACGCGCATGCGCCGCTCGCTGTCGAGCTCGCCGAAGCTTTCTGTCATGCCTTCGGGCTGGAAGATCGGATCGTAGCCGAAGCCGAGCGTGCCGCGCGGCGGAAAGGTGACATTGCCATGCACCTCGCCGCGGAAATTCTCGAGATGGCCATCAGGCCAAGCAAGCGAGAGGACGGCGACGAAATAGGCGCGGCGATCGGGATTGCTGCCGAGCTCGCGCTCGACCCGCGCCATCGCCGGGGCGAAATCCTTGCTCACCGCCCAGCGCGCCGAATAGACACCGGGCGCACCCCCAATCCCCGACACGACGAGCCCCGAATCATCGGCGAGCGCCGGCAGCGTGCTCGCCGATGCCGCGGCATGCGCCTTGATCGCGGCGTTCTCTTCGAAAGTGCTGCCGGTCTCTTCCGGCTCGGGCAGGCCGAGCGCGCCGGCGCTCACCGCTTCGAGCCCGTAAGGCCGCAGCAGATCCGCCATCTCGACGAGCTTGCCGTTGTTATGCGTCGCGATGACCAGCTTGCCGCCGGCGAGCAGGCGCCGCGCCATGAATTAATCGAGCCTCAACGCCTTGCGCTGTAGCGCGAAGAGCTGCGAAACGCCGCTGCGCGCGAGGCCCAAGAGCGCCGAGAATTGCGCGTCGACGAAAGGCTCGTGCTCGGCGGTCGCCTGGATCTCGACGATGCCGCCTTTGCCGGTGAGAACGAAATTCGCATCCGTCTCGGCGTTCGAATCCTCGGCATAATCGAGATCGAGCACCGGCGTCGCCTCGTGAATACCGCAAGAGACCGCGGCGACCGCATCGATCAGCGGCAAACTCGCGATCAGCTTCTGCTCCACGAGCTTTTGGAAAGCCTGATAAAGCGCGACATAGCTGCCGGTGATTGAGGCGGTGCGCGTGCCGCCATCGGCCTGGAGCACATCGCAATCGATGCGGACCTGGCGCTCGCCCAGGGCCGTGAGATCCGTCACCGCGCGCAGCGAGCGGCCGATGAGGCGCTGGATTTCCTGCGTCCGGCCCGATTGCTTGCCGCGCGCCGCCTCGCGGTCGGTGCGCGTATGGGTCGAGCGCGGCAGCATGCCGTATTCCGCTGTCACCCAGCCGCGACCGGTATTGCGCAGGAAGGGCGGCACCTTCTCTTCGACGCTGGCGGTGCACAGCACATGCGTGTCGCCAAAGCGGATAAGGCAGGAGCCTTCGGCATATTTGGCGAAGCCCGGCTCGAGGCTGACGACGCGCATCTGGTCAGGGGCGCGGCCGGAAGGGCGCGACATGGTGTATCCTCTAAGGTGAGGGCCGGAACCTAGGGCGGTGCGCCGATTACGTAAAGGGCGAGTCGGTTGACGCTTCTCCGCACCGTTCCTACATTTTCTCGGCCCTATAAGCGTTTATGCCAACATGTCGCCGCCCGTCTCGAAGTCCATGATGACCGAGCTCAACGATCGCAGCCGGGAGATCTTCCGGATGATCGTCGACGCCTATGTCGAGACAGGCGAACCGGTCGGCTCGCGTACCCTGTCCCGGCGTGGGCGGCTCGATCTTTCGCCGGCCTCGATCCGCAATGTCATGGCCGATTTGGAAGAAGCCGGGCTGCTTTTTGCGCCTCATACTTCGGCGGGACGCCTGCCCACGGAAGCTGGGCTGCGGCTCTTCGTCAGCGGGCTGTTGGAGCTGGGGGGCTTGAGCGATTCCGAGCGCCAGAGCATCGATGGCCGCTGTACCGCGGCCGGTAAGAGCCTGTCGCAGGCGCTCGAAGAGGCGAGCGCGGCGCTCTCGGGCCTATCGCGCTGTGCCAGCCTCGTCATCGCGCCGAAGACCGAGCGGCCGTTGAAGCATATCGAATTCGTGCCACTGGCCCCGGGCCGCGCGCTGGTCGTGATGGTGACCGAGGACGGGCTGGTCGAGAATCGCTTGATCGAGGTCTCGCTCGGCACGCCGCCTTCCTCGCTTCAAGCCGCCGGCAATTATCTCAACAGCCGCTTGCGCGGCCGCACGGTCGAGGAAGCGAAACTCGCGATCCTGAGCGAAATCGAGCAGCGCCGCACGCAGCTCGACGAGCTGACGACGAAGCTCGTCGAAGCCGGCCTCGCCTCTTGGGGCGGCGGCGACCGGTCGTCGCTGATCGTCAAGGGTCAGGCCAATCTGCTCGAGGATGTCTCGGCCCTTACGGATCTCGAGCGGCTGCGCGCACTCTTCGATGCGCTCGAGACCAAGGAAACGATGGTCCGGCTGCTCGATGCGACGCGCGAAGGCGAAGGCGTGCAGATCTATATCGGCGCCGACAATCCGCTTTTCGGCATGGCCGGCTGCTCGATGGTGGTCGCGCCCTATACCAACAGCCGCGAACAAGTGGTCGGAGCGATCGGTGTGGTCGGTCCGACGCGCATCAACTATGCACGCATCATTCCAATGGTCGACTACACCGCGAAGGTGATCGGCCGGATGCTGGGCTGAAACAGCAAACAAAAAGCGAGCGAATGACCCAAGACACTGACGATTTGACGCCGGACCGCAACGCCGTGGGCGATGGGCCGCAAACCCCGGCCGAAGCCGCTGCCGCCGAGTTGGCGAGCCTGCTCACCAAAAAGGACGCAGAACTCGCCGATACCAAGGACAAGCTGCTGCGTGCTTTGGCCGAGACCGAGAATCAGCGCCGCCGGGCACAGCGCGAGCGCGAGGATGCGAGCAAATACGCCGCGGCGAATTTCGCCAAGGACATGCTCGATGTCGCCGACAATCTGCGCCGCGCGATCGGCAGCATCGATCCTGCCTCGCTGCAGGATGAGCGCGCCAAGGCGTTGGTGGAGGGCGTCGCCGCGACCGAGCGCGCGCTGCTCGCGGCGCTCGAGCGCCACGGCATCAAGCGTATCGAGCCGGAGATCGGCGAGCGCTTCGATCCCAATTTTCACGAAGCGATGTTCGAAGTGCCGAATACCGGCCAGCCCGGCGGCAGCATCGTCCAGGTGGTGCAAGCAGGCTATCGCATGCATGACCGGCTGCTGCGGCCGGCGATGGTCGGCGTCGCCAAGGCCAGCGCGGCTTCGGCCGGATCGACGGTCGATCAAACGGTTTAAGCAGCGCGCGATTTCGCGCGCCGCGCGTTAATGCGCGCGGGCTGAATTCAAGCGCCGCGCGTTAATGCGCGCGGCAGGGGGAGGCGGCAATGGCGGACGAGCCAAAGGTCTATCTCGACTACACGCAAAAAGAGCTCGACGACGCGTTCGAGCAGACCGTGTGGGCGCCGAATTTCGAGGAGCTGCGCAATAAGAACAAGGCGCGCTGCGCCGATATCCGTGCACGTTTCGAGCATTTCGAGCGGCGCTATGGCGAAGGCCCGCATGAGACGGTCGAGATCGTGCCGGCCAAGCAGAGCCCCAAAGCTTCGGAGGGGGCGCCGGTACTGTTCTTCGTGCATGGCGGGCGCTGGCGGCCGCAGCCCGATAATGCCTTCGTCTATTTCGCCGACACGGTCGCGAATGCCGGCGCGCATCTCGTCGCGGCGCGTTTCTCGACCCTCGATCCGCCGAAGGTGCCGACGCGCATGCCGGACATGATCGCCGAGCTACGCCGCGCGGTTGCCTGGCTCGGCACGAACGCCGCGAGTTTCGGTGGTGATCCGAAGCGCATCCATGTCATCGGCCAT
>DATMZZ010000013.1:0-3643 GCA_035573175.1 Allostellaceae bacterium | reverse complement strand
ATTCGAGAAACCGCGGCCCTTCGGTGTCGACCTTGGAATAGACGTTATAGGTCTTTTCCCAATAGGTATTCGCCGGATTGAGATACTCAAAGTTGGCAACCAGATGGGCGCCGTCGAAAACGCCGTGGCCGAGATCGCCCGAGAGCGAGGCGAGCCATGTGCCCCCGAGCAGCCCACCAAGATAGCGCATCGGGTTCTTGCCGTGGACGCCGGCCCAGTAGGACAGCGGCGAACCGGCGAGCATGATCGGGCCGACGAGATCGGGCTCGATGGCGCTCGTCATCATGATCTGCCAGCCGGCTTGGCAGTTGCCGATCAGGCACGGCTTGCCCTCGGCCTCAGGATGCCGGGCGATGACCTTCTCGACAAAGCGCGCCTCGGCCAGGCAGACATCCTCAATCGTCTGACCCGGCATCGGCGCCGGCAGGAACCCGACAAAATAACAGGGGTGACCGGCCGCCAATGCGACGCCGATTTCGCTGTCGTGCTTCATGCCGCCGATCCCCGGTCCGTGTCCCGCGCGTGGATCGAATACGATAAAGGGGCGCTTCGTCGGGTCGGTCTTCACGCCCGCTTCGGGAATTATCTCGACGAGCGCATAGTTGACGGGCTGCTCGAACTCCCAACCCTTCATAACGACACGAAAGCGAAAGCTCAGCACGTTTGGCGCTTGCTGTGCGATATGCTCGAAATGCTGATTGCCGCGTTGGCGCAGAATGTCGAAGAACAGGATCGAGCGTTGCCAGAAATCCTCGGTGTAATCGATGTATTGTTGCACAGCGTTGAAGGCGGCCTCGGCCGCCGTACCGGCGCGCATCCAGGTATCGAACGGCCAGGACGCCGCGAAACCGAACGCAGTTGACGTCGACGTCGAAGGCTTATCCATGGCGTCTTCCGTATTGGCGATGCGCTTCCCTTACGCATCGGACTAGCGAGACGCGCGTATTCGCGCATGGCAGCGTACGAGAAGGAATAAGGAGCTTTCCCGAACGGTTTTGAAAATCGACCGTAGATCGGTCGAGGACGGCAAGTTGCGCGGTATCGGGATATTGCCCGGTGCGAGCGACCATGTCCGGCAGATCATTGTTCATCCGCGCTGTTCACGATGGCATTTACAGATTCTCAGCCGGACCAATCGGGGTTTCCCCTGATGTTGTGTCCTGCCCGCAAGGCCCAGTGTTATCTCGCTTTTCCAGTGTCCATCACGAGCTGCGGTTCAGCCCGAAAGGAAACGTTCGTGACCAAACGGCGAATCACAATGTTGGTGTTGGCGGCTGTGGTCGTCGTTATCGGCGGCGGTCTCGGCTATCGTTATTATCTTTCTACACAGCGTTCGCTGCCGGCCGGTATCGTCGAGGGCAATGGCCGGATCGAAGCGGATGAGATTCAGATCGCCGCGAAATATCCCGGACGCGTTGCCGAAATCAATTTCGAGGAAGGCGATCTGGTCAAAGCCGGGCAGGTCCTGGCCAAGATGGACACGCGCGAAACCGAGGCAGCGGAGCGCGCCGCAGCGGCGCAAGTACAGGCTCGCCTTAAAGAAAGCGATGCTGCCCATGCAGCCATCGGCCAACGCCAGGCCGCGCTCGAACTGGCGATCAGCGAACTGAATCGCGCCGTGACGCTTGCCGCGAAAGACGCGGTCAGCCAGCAGCGTGTCGAGCAACTCACCGCGGCGCGTAAATCGTCGCAGGATGCGCTTGAGGCGGCGAAGGCGCAGGCCGCGGCGGCCGATGCAGCGGTTGCTGCCGCGAAATCCGAAGACGAGCGGCTGCTGCAGGTAATTGCCGATGGCACCCTGGCCGCGCCGAAAACCGGCCGCATTCTTTACAAACTCGCCGATGCAGGTGAGACCCTGGCGGCCGGCGGATCGGTCGCGACGCTTCTCGATCTGACGAATGTCTATATGACGACTTTCCTGCCGACCGAGAGTGCCGGCAGGATTCCATTGCAGGCATCAGGCCGGATTCTTCTCGACGCGGCGCCGAACCGCGCCGTACCGGGGAGCGTCTCTTATATCTCGCCGCGCGCCCAGTTCACGCCGAAGCAGGTCGAGGTGAAGAGCGAGCGCGAGCGGATGATGTACCGCGTCAAGGTCCGCGTGCCCGATCCGCTCATCCAGAAATTCATCGATGTCGTGAAGACCGGCGTTACGGGCGTCGCCTACGTCAAAACCGATCCTAAGGCGCAGTGGCCTTCCTGGCTGCAATCCGATCTTACGGACGGTGTGAATTGAATAACGGTGTGAATTGAATATGAGTGTTGGATCGGTCGCAGGGGCTGTCGAGATTACCGCCGTTCGGCACAGATACGGCAGCACCGTCGCTCTCGACAATATCAGCCTCAGTGTTCCCGAAAGCAGCACCATGGCCCTGATCGGCCCTGACGGCGTCGGCAAATCGACGTTGCTCGCGATCATTGCCGGCGTGAAGCGCATCCAGGAAGGAAGGGTCGCGGCGCTTGGCGCCAATCTCGGCGACCGCGTCGAGCGCGAGCATGTCCAGCCGCGTATCGCCTATATGCCGCAAGGCCTCGGCAAGAATCTTTATCGGTCGATGACGGTTCACGAGAATGTCGATTTCTTCGGTCGGCTTTTCGGACAAGGTCATGCCGAGCGTGAGCTGCGGATCACGCGATTGCTCGAGGCGATCGGCCTGGCGCAATTCTCGGGACGGTATATGGGCCGCTTGTCGGGCGGGATGAAGCAAAAGCTCGGCTTGTGCTGCGCGCTCATTCACGATCCCGACTTGCTCATTCTCGATGAGCCCACCACCGGCGTCGATCCGTTGTCGCGACGCCAGTTCTGGGAGCTTGTCGACGGGATCAAGCGGGCGCGTCCTCGGCTCACAGTCATGGTTGCGACTTCCGACATGGACGAAGCCGAACGCTTCGGCCGCGTCGTCATGATGGATGGCGGCCGCATTCTTGCCGACGGCGCTCCGGCCGATCTTAAAGCCAAGACCACCACCGACACGCTGGAGCGCACCTTCATTGCACTTTTGCCGCCGGAGCGGCGGGCTAACGTGCTCGAAGCGACGGTGCCGCGGGCGATCCCCGCCGATGCGCCGGTCGCGATCGAGGCCGAGCACCTGACACGGCGTTTCGGCGATTTCGTCGCCGTCAGTGACGTCAGCTTCACCATCCGACGGGGAGAGATCTTCGGCTTCCTCGGCTCGAATGGCTGCGGCAAGTCGACGACCATGAAGATGCTGACGGGCTTACTGCCCGCGAGCTCAGGCGACGCACGCCTATTCGGCCAGGCGGTCGATCCCGACGATATCGAGACCCGACGCAACCTCGGCTACATGTCGCAGGCCTTCTCACTCTATGGCGAGCTCACGGTCGCACAGAATCTTCATCTGCATGCGGAGATTTTCGGTCTCCTTGGCGAGAAGGGTACCAAGCGCATTGCGGTCGTGGCGGAGCAATTCGGGCTCGAGCCCTATCTCCACGAGTTGCCCGAAGCCCTGCCGCTCGGCGTCCGCCAGCGACTGTCGCTCGCTGTCGCCGTCATTCATGAACCGCCGCTGCTGATTCTCGACGAGCCGACCTCGGGCGTCGATCCGGTGGCGCGCGACATGTTCTGGGCCCAGCTCATCAAGCTATCGCGGGAGCAGCAGGTGACGATCTTCGTCACCACCCA
>DATMZZ010000012.1:0-7897 GCA_035573175.1 Allostellaceae bacterium | reverse complement strand
CGGGTCTTCTGGGATCCGACCCTACCGGCGCTGCCGAAAGGTGAGCGCCACGGCATTTTCGCGGCAATGAATGAGGCGATTGCGCGGCTCCATAAAGTGGACTACGCGGCAGTCGGCCTGTCGGATTACGGCCGGCCGGGCAATTACGTGCTGCGCCAGATCGACCGCTGGACGAAGCAATATCGCGCGTCCGAGACCGAGACGATCCCGGCGATGGACCGGCTGATCGAATGGCTGCTCTTGCACGCGCCGACCAGCGAAGAGACGACGCTCATCCATGGCGACTTTCGCATCGACAATATGATTTTCCACCCCCGCGAGCCGCGGGTGATCGCGATACTCGACTGGGAGTTGTCGACGCTCGGCAATCCGCTCTCGGATTTCGCCTATCACATGATGCCCTGGCGCCTGGGGCCGGACACCTATCGCGGCCTCTTCGGCTTCGATCTCGCCGCGCTTGGCATACCGAGCGAAGCGGAAGGCTGCGCGCTCTATTGCCAGCGTACCGGCCGCAGCACTTTGCCGAATTGGGACTTCTACATCGCCTTCAACATGTTCCGCCTTGCCGCGATCCTGCAGGGCATCATGGGACGCGTGCGCGAAGGCACCGCCGCGAGCGCGCGGGCGCTCGAGAGCGGCGCGCGCGCCAAGCGCCTCGCCGAAGCCGGCTGGGCACAGGTCGAGGCGTTGGAAAAGCGGCGCTAGCCGCCGCTATTTCTTCTCGTCGTCTTTTGGCTTCAGCGTCAGCGACGCCGAGTTGATGCAATAGCGCAGCCCGGTCGGGCGCGGCCCGTCAGGGAAGACATGGCCGAGATGCACCTCGCAGCGGCTGCACAGCACCTCGGTGCGCTTCATGAAGAGGCTGCGATCGGTCTCCGTATCGACGCGATCTTCGGCGATCGGCTGATAGAAGCTCGGCCAGCCCGAGCCGCTGTCGTATTTCGTATCCGAGGCGAACAGCTCCTGGCCGCAGCAGATGCAGGCATAGGTCCCGGCGCGATGCTCGTTCCAATACGTGCCGGTGAAAGCGCGCTCGGTGCCTTTCTTGCGCGCGATGTGGAACTGCTCGGGCGTGAGCTGCGCCTGCCATTCGGCGTCGGATTTCTCGATCTTATCCTTGCTCATGCGCGCGTCTCCTTCTCGCGCTGATCATAATCCGGCGAGATGCTAGGATCGACCCCATGCCCGATCAGGACAAAGCCGAACGTTACCGCAGCAATCTGCAAGACGAGCTCGACAGCGCCGCGCTCTATCGCGCGCTGGCCGAGAGCGAAGAGACCCCGCAGATGCGCGAAGTCTATCGCCGCCTCGCCGCAATCGAAGAAAAGCACGCCGCGCTGTGGCGCGAGCAACTCGCGAAAGTCGGTGAAAGCGCCGGCCGTTACCGTGCCAGTTTGCGCACGCGCATCCTCGCCTGGCTCGCGCGCCAATTCGGCGCGGCGCTGGTGTTGCCGATGGTCGCCGCGATCGAGCGCGAGGATCGCGGCATGTATGACAACCAGCCCGAAGCGCGCGCCGCCGGCCTCCCCGGGGTCGAGCGCTCGCATTCGCGCGTGCTCCAGGCGGCATCGCGGCCGATTCGCGGCGGCCTTACCGGCAGCGCGCTGGCGCAGATCGAAGGCCGGCACCGCACCGGTGGCAATGCGCTGCGCGCCGCGGTGCTCGGCGCCAATGACGGGCTCGTCTCCAATCTCAGCCTCGTCATGGGGGTCGCCGGCGCCGAATTCTCCGGCAAAACCGTGCTCGTCACCGGTCTTGCCGGACTGCTCGCCGGCGCCTGCTCGATGGCGATGGGCGAATGGCTCTCGGTCACCAGCGCACGCGAGCTTTACGGGCAGCAAATCGCCACCGAGAAAGCCGAACTCGATGAAATTCCCGAAGAGGAGCAGGAAGAGCTTGAGCTGATCTATCAGGCGAAGGGCCTGCCCGCCGACAAGGCGAAAGAGCTTGCCGCGCGCATCATCGCCGATCCCGAGACCGCGCTCGACACGCTGGCGCGCGAGGAGCTCGGCATTGATCCCAATGATCTCGGCGGCTCGCCTTGGACCGCGGCAGGAACATCGTTCCTGCTCTTCGCCATCGGCGCGATCTTCCCGGTAGCGCCGTTCTTCTTCCTCTCCGGCATCGCCGTGATTGTCACCAGCGTGGTCGTCAGCGCCTGCGCGATGTTCGCAATCGGCGCCGGCACGACGCTTTTCACCGGCCGCGGCATGTTGTTCTCGGGTGCGCGCCAGATCTGCATCGGTCTCGCCGCCGCTGCCGTTACCTTCGGCTTGGGTCGCTTGATCGGAGTCAGTCTCGGCGGCTGATCGGACTCAGTGGCTGAGCTGGATCGGACGGCCGCCGCAATTGCGACCGCCAGTCGAGGCGCAGCTTTGCGTCTTGTTCCAATCGTAGAAATCGAAGAGGAACTGCGAGAGGAGAATCGCCGCGCCGACCGCGACGATAATCGCGAGATATTTCATGCGGCGCGGAGTATGCGGCCTTCCCGCATCGGCGGCAATCGCGTAGCATTTCCGCCCTCGGGGGACTGGAGGAAAGCCAAAGGATGAGTGGAAGGCCAGGACGGCGTTACGAGGTGATGGCGCAGCGTGATCGGCGCTGGGTCATGGATTGCCACGTCGCCACCGAAGTCGATGCCCTGGCCCGTGCCGAGGAACTCTATGCCGATGAGAGCATCGGCGCCGTCCGCGTGATCCGCGCGCATTTTGGCGGCGGCGGCGAGTCCTTCGAGACGAACGTCATGGAGCGCGTGCGCGAGGCGCGCCGAGGCCAACCGGCGCTGCGTCTCGCCGCCGCGCCCGACGAGAATGCGTGGTGCGAGACGCTGGCCGATTTCTACGGGCCGTCGAGCCGCAATGCGATGGCGCGGCTGCTGCGGAACTACCTCGACCGCTACCAAATCACGCCGACTGAGCTGTTGCACAATCATCGCTGGATCAAGCTGCTCGATAATCAGGAATCGCTGCTGCCTTCGGCGATCCAGCGCATGGCCGCGCTCCAGGCCGAGCAGCGCAAGCTCGATCGCCGCGCCTGCACCGACACGATCGATAAATTCGTCAGCGAGGCATCGAACAAGGCGCGCGATGCCCTCGCCTCGCGCGCGGCGCCGAAGCTCGGCGATGACGGCCTGCCGGGGTTGATCGAAGCGATCAACGAGCGCGTCAAGGATCCGGCCGAGCATAGCTTCTGGCAGCGCTACGCCATCGCGCGCGCCTTCGAGGATATGAACGCCTTCGCCGCGAAATTCGAGCGCACGATGGTCTGGGCGAGCGCCGATCTGCCGCCGGCGACGCTGCCGCTGATCGATGAGCTGTGCGCCGGCGTGATGGGCGCGGCCTCGATGATCAAAGATACGCTCGGCAATCAGCCGCATCTCGGCGCGGCGCTGACGGCGCTCGCCGATCTCGCCGCCGGACATCAGGAGCCGACTCTCGCCGGCGCGCCGGCAGGCTTTCCCGCCTTCGCCGACCTCATGAGCAAAGCGGCGATGCCTGAGACTCGCAGCGTGCTCTACGAGCGGCTGCAACGCGAGCTCGCGACCGACAAGCCGCTGTCGCGCGAACCCACGTTGGTGCAGCGCCGCCAATTCGAGACGCTGATGGACAAACTCGCCGATGACAGCGGCCTCTTCGCCGGCGGCCCGGCCATGGTCGTGGCGCTGGCCCGTCGCTCGCGCCGCTTCGACATCGTCGGCGGCATCGAGGACATCCGCCTCACCGGAACAACGCCGATGGCGCGGATCGAAGAGCTGCTGGCCGCCGAGAAGACCTTGGTCGCCCGGCGTCAGCAACAAGGCATCGGCACCTATCTGCGCGACGCGATCGACAAGCTCGAAGACACGGCTGCGGCCGAGCTGATCACGCTCCGCACCCGGATCGGCGAAACCGGCCTGCCGGATGCGATGAAAAAGGCGCTGACCGCGCGGATTCCGGCGCCCGCCGACGCAAAAACCTGAGCGCGCCACGGCCCCTTCTGTCGGGAATTCGACGAAAGGCAGTGAAATCAGCTGTTTACCGCTCAGCGATCGAGGTTAAGACCAGTAAATCTTAAGTCCCATTTAACCGCGCGGCGGCTAGGCTTTGCGCCAGAAATAGCAACGGCTCGACCTTCTGCACCCAATGCCGCGCGGCGCCTTCAATCTAACGGTGGAAGAATATCGTTCTCCCGTGCCGAAAACGCCGGAAGAGATCGTGCGCATTTTCGAAGCGCATGAGCGCTGGCTGAAGAAGCAGACCGGCGGTATTCGCGCCGATCTCACTTTCCAGGATCTGTCGGGCGCCAATCTGCAAGGCATCGTCTTGCGTGCAGCCAAGCTCACCGGCTGCGACCTTTCCTTTGCGCGCCTTGCCGGCGCCGATCTTCGGCAATGCGATCTCTTTTCCGCCGATCTGCACGGCGCCGATCTGACCGACGCCGATTTGACCGAGGCCGATCTCCGCGGCGCCAATTTCCGCGACGCGAAGCTGCGCCGCGCGACGCTCGACGCCGCCGATCTGCGCATGGGCACGCTGATGGGCCCGCAGCGCGGCGGCACGATGAATTTCCACGGCTCCGAGAAAGGCATCACCGATCTGACATCGGCCGAGGCGGGCGCCAGCGGCCTCAAAGGCGCGAAGCTCGACGGCGCCAATCTCACCGCGGTCGACCTCTCCAATGCCGATCTCACCGGCGCCCGTCTTACCCGCGCCAATCTTCAAGGCGCGGTGCTGCGCGGTGCGGTCCTGAAGGACGCCGATCTCAGCAACGCCGCGATGATCAAGGTCGACCTCTCCGGCGCTAACCTCGACGGCGCCGTGGTCGAGAACGCCAATCTCGAAGGCAGCGACTTCACCGGCGCGAAGATCGACGGCGTCGATTTTGCCCGCGCCAGCCTCGCCGATGCGCGTATCACTCTCTCGATCGCCACGCTCGCCGAAGATATTCAGAAGATCATCGCCGAGCATCTGCGCTGGGCCGATACGCAGGGCGCGAAAGGCAAGCGCGCCGAGCTCAGCAAGCGCAATTTCGTCCGCATCAATTTCGCCGGCGTCGATCTTTCCGGCGCCAGCCTCGTCGAATGCAAATTCGGCAGCGCCGTCTTCAAGAAGGCACGGCTCGAGATGGCGAACATGTCCGGCGCCGATCTTAATAACGCCGAGCTCGTCGAAGCCAATATGTGCGGCATCAACCTCGCCAAGGCCGATCTCGCCACCGCCGATCTCAGCGGCGCGCAACTCGGCCCGGTCGAACTGCGCAAGCCCGATGGCAGCCTCTCCGGCCGTTTCTGGCCGGCCAATCTCTCGGCCGCGTCCTTCAAGGGCGCGAACCTCGCCGGCGCCAATCTGCGTATGGCCAATCTCACCAAGGCCGATCTCACCGACGCCGATCTCACCGGCGCCGATCTCACGGACGCCAATCTCGGCGGCGCGACCCTGACCGGCGCCAAGACCGACGGCGCCAAGATGCCCGAATAAGGCCCCACAATAAGCCGGGCCGGTTTTCTCACGCGTCCCGATCGCCTAAGCTCGCCCTCATAAGCCAGAGGGAGGCGCCCGATGAGCATCGCACGGCATCCGCGTTCCGCCGAGCTCGAGAATGTGCCGATTACCGACATCGCCAAGCGCTATGTCGCACGCTTCCAGGATCGCATCCCCGACTGGGCAGCGTTCGAGGACGCCAAAATCGAAGGCTATAAGCGCGCGCAGCACCGTTTCATCGGCGCCGGCGGCTCGGGCAAGCATGGCGATATGAACGCGATCCCGCCGAGCAACTTCACCCTCTCCATCATGTATGTCGAGCCCGGTCAGGGAAACGCGTCGCATACGCATGAGGTCGAGGAAGTCTTCTTCGTCCTGCGCGGCATGCTCGATGTCTTCATCGAAGACGAGAAGACGGGCGAGCGCATCGTCACGCGGCTCGGACCGTGGGATGCCATCTCCTGCCCCGCCGGCGTGGTCCATGGCTATATCAACAGCAGCCTCGAGCCGGTCTATTTCCAGGTGATGCTCGGCCGCGCGCGACCGGAAGCGATGGGATATGCCGACGAAAAGCTCTATCGCAGCCGCGAGGATCATCTCACGGCGGCGGATCGAGGCACGCGCTAAAACCGCGACGGCGCCCGCTGCGCGAGATCGAAAGGCGGCCGCGCCGCGGCGATCTCGTTGAGAAGCTTCTTGGTCATCGCCTCGCCGAAGCTTTCGAAATTCTCGACGGTCAGCAGGAACGAGCCTGGCCCGCCTATAACGTTGTCGTGATACCACTTCGGCAGACCGCCCGGTGGCTGGGTATGGCCCGAGAAGCCGCCGAACATCGCCGCGCCCTCATTGATGATCGCGAGGCCGTTGATGGTGACTCCGGTGGCGAGCGCCGCGTCCCGCGCTTCTTCGAGCGGCCGGCCCGCATTGTTGGTGCCGTCGCCCGAGACATCGATGATCTGACGCTCGGCTTTGACGCCGCTTGCCTTCAGCCGCTCCATCGCGAAATCGAGCGCGGCGCTGATCGAGGTGCGGCCAAAAAAAGCGCGCGGTGCCCCGAGCAGCGTTTCGGTGAAAGCCTTCGCCGAAGCCGGATCGCGAATGATCTGCCAATCGACCACGATCTGCTGCTCTTCTCCGCCCGCCCATTCGACGAAGGTCAGCGCGATCGCGCCATTGGCGCCGGCCTGGATGGCACGCACCACATCAGGGTCGGCAATCGCCTTGGCATAGCCTTGGCGCTGGAGTTGGAATTCGTCGGTGGTGATGCTGCGCGAGACATCGGCGGCGAGCACCAGCGCGACATCGACTCGCTCCTGCGCTTGCAGCGGCGCGATGCCGAGCGCCCCGGCCAAAAGCGTTGTAAGGGCCAAAAGCGTTGCGAGCATTCCGAGCCGAGCCAAGCGCATGGGCGGCCTCCCTGGGGACATAGCATAAGCCCGAACGCGCCAACGGCCAAACTTGTCGCGCTATAGTCCGCCGCGATGCCGCGCGATCTCCAAGAATTTACCGCCAGCCTGCCGATCGGTGCGGCCTTACCCGAATTACGGGCAGCGCTCGACAAATCCGGCGCGGCAGTGCTCGAAGCGCCGCCCGGTGCCGGCAAGACAACATTGGTGCCGCTGGCACTGCTCGAGGCTGCCTGGCTCAAGGGACAGAAGATCGTCATGCTCGAGCCGCGGCGCCTCGCGACGCGCGCGGCCGCGCGCCGCATGGCATCGATGCTCGGCGAAGAGGTCGGGGGGACCGTCGGCTTTCGCACCCGGCTCGAAACGCGCGTCGGCGCGAAGACGCGTATCGAGGTCATCACCGAAGGCATCCTCGCGCGCATGCTGCAGCACGACGCCGCGCTCGAGGGCATCGGCATCGTCATCTTCGACGAATATCACGAGCGCAGCCTCGATGCCGATCTCGGCCTCGCGCTGACGCTGGAGACGCGGCGCTATCTGCGCGAGGAGCTGCGGCTGCTCGTGATGTCGGCGACGCTCGATGGTGAGCGTGTCGCCGCGCTGATCGATGCACCGCGCGTTACCAGCGCCGGCCGCAGCTTTCCCATCGAGCTGCGCCATCTCGATCGCCCGCCGCAAGATCGCTTCGAGGCCGGGGTTGCCACTGCGATCCGGCGCGCACTCGATGAGGATGACGGCAGCATCCTCGTTTTCCTGCCTGGCGGCGCGGAGATCCGGCGCGTCGAGCGGCTGCTCAATAATTTAGGCGGGGGCGATCTCGGCAGTGACGTGATCGTTGCGCCGCTTTATGGCGACCTGCCGCCGGCAGCGCAGGATGCGGCGATCGCGCCGGCGCCGAAGGGTCATCGGAAAGTGGTGCTCGCGACTTCGATCGCCGAGACCAGCCTCACCATCGAAGGCATCCGCATCGTCATCGATGGCGGCCTCGCGCGCGGTCCGCGTTTCGATCCGGTGACCGGCATGACGCGGCTC
>DATMZZ010000011.1:0-32025 GCA_035573175.1 Allostellaceae bacterium | reverse complement strand
GCGGTAGAACAAAGCCTGGGGAGGTTGGCGTGAAGGCGATTCAGATTCTGGCGGTGGTGGCCGCGCTCTTTGCTGCGTGCCCTCTCTTGGCGAGCTTGCCGGCGAGCGCCGCCGATCTGCCGACGATCCGCCTCGGCTGGGTGATCGCGCCCGGCTCGACCGCCGCGTTGCTGATGATGAAGCCCGATGCCTCAGTGCATCGCGATAAGACCTATAAATTCGAGCCGATGCATTTCGTCTCGACCGCGGTCGAGTTGACGCCCTTCGCCAGCCATCAGGTCGATATCATCGACATGTCCTATGCCGCGATCGGCTCGGCGATCGAGAATGCGCATCTGACCGATCTGCGCATCATCGCCGACGAGATCCAGAACGGCATCAACGGGCACGACAACGGCAGCGGTTTTCTCGTGCTGAAGGACGGACCGATCAAGGATTTCCCGGATCTCAAGGGCAAAGCCATCGCGGTGCTCACCCTCGGCAGCGCCGTCGACATGCAGGCGCGGGTCATGCTGCGCCGCCACGGCCTCGAGGATAAGCGCGACTACAACCTTATCGAGGCACAATTCGCCAACATGAAGAACCTTCTGATCCAGGGCAAAGCGGCGATGGTTGCGATCGCACCGCCTTTCGCCTTCGATCCCGAGCTGCGCACGGCGAGCCGCATGTTCTTCACCGAGACCGATGCGATGGGACCGACGCAGCTCCTGTCTCTGGCGGCGCGCAAACCCTATATCGACGCGAACCGCGCAGTGATTGTGGATTTTCTCGAGGATGTGATCCGCACCGTGCGCTGGTTCACCGATCCGAAGAATCACGAGGCCGCTATCGAGCTCGCCTCGGCGATGACCAAGCAGCCGCCGGCGCAGCTGCAGCGGCTGTTCACCAAGGAAGACAATTATCGCGACCCCAATTCCGAACCCAATCTCAACTCGCTGCAGCATACCCTCGATCTGCAGCATGAGATGGGCATGCAGAAGAACAAGATCGACATCAAGAAATATGCCGATCTCAGCCTCGTCCGCGAGGCCGCGGCGCGCCTCAAATAAGGACAATGGACCGGACGCGGCGGGCGGCCTAGGCTTCCCGCCATCGCCATAAGCCAAGGGAGGGCATCATGGCCGAGGGTTTCTTCTCCAATCCGGGCGAACTCGCTTCGCGCTTCGTCAATCTTGAATCCGTGCCGTGGATCGACAGCGGCCCGGGCAACAAGATGAAAGTGATCTATTACGACAAGAACACCGAGATGCTGACGCTCCTGACCAAGCTCGAGCCCGGCGCCGGCATTCCCGCGCATATGCATGAGGATCTGGAGCAGACTTTCGTGCTCGAAGGCTCGCTGCTCGATCACGAGGGCGAATGCACCGCTGGCAATTTCGTGATCCGCGCCAAAGGCAGCCGCCACGCACCGACCGCGCCCAATGGCTGCACGATGCTCGTCTTCTTCATGAAGCCGACGGCGCATCTGAAGAAGCAGCTGAAGCTGGCGTAAGCACCCTCACCCTCCCGTCGCTTCGCGCCGGGCCCCTCCCTCTCCCATTTCATGGGAGAGGGGCCATAAGCAGCCCCTCGCCCGCTTGCGGGAGAGGGAGGGGCCTGCCGCATGGCGGCGGGAGGGTGAGGGTTTATCTCTCGAACTTCTCGTTCAGCTCCGGCTCGAATTCGCCGTCGATCAGCACGAAGGCGATGGTGCATGGCGCGTTGGAGCGGTTGCTCCAGGCATGCGCCGTGCCGCATTGCACGACGACATCGCCTGCTTTCAACACCACGTCCTCTTCATCGAGCACCATCGTGATCTCGCCTTCGAGGATGATCGCGTAATCGATCGTTTCGGTGCGATGCATCAGCGGATGCCGCCCGCCCTTGCCCCAGAGCGCCGCCGGCTCGTTGCCGAGCGCGGCGAAGGCACGGCGTGAATCTTCGGGCGTCATGGCGCCGGTCTGCTCGTTCTCGGGCGGTACCTGATTGATACGGACGACGGTGCCGCGCTTTTGCGGCATTTGCCGGCGCGGCCCGAGCGTCGGCTCCGCTGGATGCGATGCAATCGGCGCCGGCGTTTCGCTCGTCCGCCAGATATCGGTCGAAACATTGTTCGCGTCGCGCGGATTGACGTGGATGAAAGGCGACGGCCCGTCCGAGATCACCACCGCCTTGCCGCGCGCATCATGGCCGGTAACGACCCGGCGAATCGTTCTAGGCATGCCTGCTCCTCCCATTCCGCTCGTCCTTAGCTTTCAACCAACGGCGCGACGGTGCTTATACCGAACAATGACGCGATGCGGCAAAAGGCTTACAGTCCCGGCGACATTTCTCGTTCTGGAAAGCTCCATCGGTGGCAATCGGCTGCGTACATACCGAATGGTTGTTTCGGTTGCTGCAAAAAGGCGCCTTCAGCGGTCGCCGCGCCTTGCTCGATTTGGGGCCGCAGGACATCCAGACGTCGCGCCTTTATCTCGAAGAGGCGATAGCGCGGCATCTCGGTCGCGATCCAGCCGGCGCGATCGCAGCGATCTCCGATGGCGCCGCACCGCGCCGTGATTGTCAGGGCGACTTCTACCGGCTCTACGGCATCGAGGAATATAAGTCCGCGGATCTCGATGACGATCGCGCTGATTACACCGTCGACTTCAATCACCCCGCGATCGAGGTCCCGCGCTTCGATGTCGTGACCGATTTCGGAACCGCCGAGCATGTCTATGACATCGCCCGCGTGTTCGAGTTCATGCACCGCGCGCTAAAGCCGGGCGGCCTCGCCTTGCATTGTGTGCCGGCCTTTGCTTTCCCCAATCACGGCTTCTACACGCCCAATCCCAACCTGTTCGTCGAATTCGCCCGCGCCAACGACTACGAACTGGTCGATTTCAGCTATGTCGACAATATGTTCGTGCGCGAAAAGCAAATAGCCGAGAACGGGATCGGCGGCTTTTCCTTCGACGCGCTACCGATCCAAATGGAAGATATGCGGGATACAGGCGCGTTCATGACCAAGACCGTCCTGCAATTCCATCGCAATCTGCTCTCCACTGAGACACGGAACGCACTGGGCGCGCTAGCGCCGCATCTCCCCGCCGACACAGCGTTTCCGTCGGAGCAGTTCAATCTCTGCTTTGTTTTCGATCTGGTTTTCGTGGCGCTGCAAAAGCCGCCTCGGGAGCGACCACTCGTCGCGCCGATTCAAACGATGGCCGGCGTCGCGCCGCTTCCGCAGCGGGGACGCGTCGAGTAGTCGTTAACTCTGCAGCTTGATGAAATCGAAGAACGCGTAAGCCTTGAGCAATTTCGATGCGTCGATCGGCAGAAAATCGGCTGCGGGCTTGAGCGGACCACCGCCGATCGAAAGCATCGCGTGACGTGGAATTCGATTCGGCGCGTCTACCTTATGGGCGATAGGTTTCGTATTCCATCGCGGCTTCGCGAAGGACTCGGTCGAGCACCGACACCCATTCGGTCGCCCTGACGTCGTCGCGCGTGCCGAGCCAGGAGAGAAGCTCGAAAGCATATTCGACCTGACCGAAAGCCTCGGCCAGCGCGGCGAGCTTGAGAACGCGGCTCGGCGCCAGCGGCAGCCGGCTATCGGCGATCGGGTCGCGGAGATAGAGCGCGTGACCTTCGATAAGCTGGCCGCCGGCGGATACCTGCTTGCTGAGCGCCGGCTCGACGATCGTCAGTTGCTGCATGGCGATGGGCGCATCGCCGCGACCGATATAATGATGTGCGAGCAAATCAAAAAAGGTGAAGCCCGCGCCGCGCAGAAACGGATCGATATCCGAGAACATCGGCCGGCCAAGATAGGATTCGACGAAGGCCACCTCGACGAGAAGCCCCAGTGCGGTGTCGAGTGCCTTGCCGCCAGCTTTGAGGATGTCGAGCTCGGCGCCTTGCACGTTGAGCTTGATGAAATCGACTTCCGCGGTGCCTGTCTCGCGCGCCCAATCCGCGAAGGTGGTGACGGTGATTTCCTCGCTGTGGGTCGGAAAGAACATCTCGCGCGCAAAACTGACCTGATGCGGATTCTCGAATTTCCATCGATCCGTGACGGTGCGATTTTGCGGCAATAGCAAACTGCCGCCGCTTGCCTTGTTGTGCGCGAAAACCGCCTTGCCGGAGGTTCCGCCAAGCGCGGCGGGATAAAGCCGGCAATCGAGGCCGGAGGCCTTCAGCAAGCCGGTGAGGCGGGCCGCTTCGCCGGCATCGGCTTCGAAACCGAAGAATCGCAGGCGCTCGCGCGGAAAGGGCCGCCAGCGAAAATCCAGCTCCATTTCGCGCGCGCCGCCATCGATGATGACGAAGCGCTCCTCAGGCGCGAGGCAGGCGAACAGCCTCGGCAGCAGAATGAGCGACTGGCGGTCGATATAGTTCTGGGCGGCTGCGCTGCGTGGTTTCTGCCGCGCCAGCTGCAACCGCGCCGCTTGGAGCTCGGCATCGGCGTTGCGCAACTGCAACAACGATACCGCTTCGGCTCTCCGATGCGCGTCGAGGCGTTGGGCACGTTCCGATATGTGGCCGATTTCCAGATCGAACGGGCGGAGAATGTTCTGGAGCGTCTTTCCGCCGAATGACCGAAGCTTGCGGAGCATGGACCTATCGC
Source organism: Allostellaceae bacterium (assembly GCA_035573175.1). Taxonomy (GTDB): domain Bacteria; phylum Pseudomonadota; class Alphaproteobacteria; order ATCC43930; family CGMCC-115725; genus CAIKMD01. Next base: position 27,437 of record DATMZZ010000011.1, on the reverse strand, counting down.
CGTGCGGAAGAACCGATCGAGCACGATGGTAATCTGACAGCCCGACCAGTGAAGGCTGTCGCAGCGCGCCGCTTCCTCAGGCGCGTTTTGGCGTCAACCGAGCGCTGGCGCCTTATCGCGCTCGCTTTTCTTCAGCCGGATGCTCTCGGATTTGAGCTGGCCGCAAGCGGCAAGGATGTCGCGGCCGCGCGGCGTGCGGACCGGCGAGGCATAGCCCGCCGCGTTGACGATATCGGCAAAAGCCTCGATCGCTTCGTCGCTCGAGCATTCGAAAGGCGCGCCGGGCCAGGCGTTGAACGGAATGAGATTGACCTTCGCCGGAATGCCTTCCAGCAGCTTCACCAACGCGCGCGCCTCCGCCGGCGAGTCGTTGACGCCTTTCAGCATCACATATTCGAAGGTGATGCGCCGCGCATTGCTGAGCCCCGGATAGGCGCGGCAGGCGGCGATCAATTCCTCGATCGGATATTTCTTGTTGATCGGCACCAGCACGTCGCGCAACTCGTCGGTCACCGCATGGAGCGAGATCGCGAGATTGACGCCGAGCTCGGCGCCGCAGCGTTCGATCATCGGCACCACGCCGGCGGTCGAGAGCGTGATCTTGCGCTTCGAAACCGACAGCCCCTCGCCGTCCATGATGATCTTCACGGCTTTGGCGACGTTGTCATAATTGTAGAGCGGCTCGCCCATGCCCATGAGCACGATATTCGTGATCTGGCGGTCGTCCGGGGGCGAGGGCCATTCGCCGAGCGCGTCGCGCGCCAGCATGACCTGGCCGACAATCTCCGCGCTTTCGAGATTGCGCACCAGGCGCTGCGTGCCGGTATGACAGAATTTACAGGTCAACGTACAGCCGACCTGCGACGAGACGCAGAGCGTGCCGCGATCCTCTTCCGGGATGTGCACGCATTCGGCTTCCTGGCCGTCGGCGAATTTCAGCAGCCATTTGCGCGTGCCGTCATTCGAGAGCTGCGCCCGCGATTCGACCGGCCGCGCAATTCGATAGCGCTCGGCGAGTTGGGCGCGGAACTCCTTCGCCAGCGTCGTCATCAGCGCGAAATCGGAGGTGCCGCGGTGATAGATCCAGTGCCAGAGCTGACGCGCGCGGAACGGCGCGGCGCCAAGCGTCGCCAATTCAGCCGCCAGCTCGTCGCGCGAGAGGCCGACGAGATTCTTCTTCGCCTGCTCGCTCATATCCTCAACGCTTGACGTTGCACGCCTTGTCGATCAGCGCCAGCGCCTGCCCGAAACCGTCGAGCGAATAAGTGTCAGTCGAGGCTTTGTTGTGTTCGGAGACGGCCTTGATCACCGCCTGCTTGCCTTTGGCGAGCGCGAGGGTGACCGTCTTGTCGGTCTCGGCATCGGCCGCCCAGGCGCCCTGCTTAGCGGTGAACAGCTCATACTTCTTGCCGTCGATTGTCAACTCGGCGCTCGAGCTGGCTTTCGCCTCGTAGCCGAGCTGGAAATTCACGGTGTTGAATGTGTTCTCGCCCGGGCGATGTGTGACATTCGCCGCGATTCGGCCGCGGTTCACATGCTCGGGCAGGGTCTTCACCGGCTTGCCGACAAGGTAGCAGACCAAGCTCTTGCCGCTGCCGGCGCTGAACGCGCTCCAATTCTTCGCGGTGCCGAGTGATTTCGGCGCGGCTTCGGCCTGGGCCGGCTTCGCCTTCTGTGCAGCAGCGTGCGGTTTGGGCGCGGCGGCGTTAACGGTGTGCGGCGCGAGCGCCATGAGCGGCGCCGCAAGGAGGGGCAGGAATCGCATAGCGCACCATAACCAAACCGGATGTGCTCTGCCAAGCTTGAGCGCGTGTACGGCTAAAGCGCTCAAAAACGGAACACCGCCACCGCACACGCGAAATTTCGCCACAGAGAAGACAAAAAATTCTCGCAAGCGCGCGCCGCCGGTCTATGATGTTTTGGTTAATGCGGGAGGCCCCGGAATGGACTCGGTGCGGCCGGCACGGCTGGAAGATGCGAGGGCGATCGCTCGGATCGAGGTCGAAACTTGGCGTTCGACCTACGCGGGCATGCTGCCTGATCGCGTACTTCTCAATATGTCAGAGCGCCGGCAGACCGGTTCTTGGGCGAGCTTTCTGCGGCACCGTCCGGAAGACGTCGTCGTGGCGCAAAGCGACGGCCAGATCGTCGGTTTCGGCAATTGCGGCACTCAGCGCGACAGCACCATCCGCTTCGCCGGCGAAGTCTACACGCTCTACGTCGCGCCCGATCGCCAAGGCGCGGGTTTTGGCCGCCAATTGCTGCTGTCGCTGTTCCAGCGCCTGGTGAATACCGGCCACGCGACCGCACTGGTCTGGGTGGTGCGCGCCAATCCCGGCCGCTTCTTCTATGAGCGGCTTGGCGGCCAGATGATCATGCATCGCAAGATCCCGGTCGGCGGCCAGCCGGTCGAAGCGGTGGCCTATGGCTGGCGCGATCTCAGCCAGGTGTTGGCGAAGACCGAGAAGAGCGGCGACGGGCTAGAGCACGATCGTTCCGAATAGAAGCTTCCGCTTCGACTCGCCGCTGCACTAACTTTTTCCGGAACAGAACTCGATCTATTCCGCTGCGAGTCGCGGGATGGAGGGCGTTTGCACCTGCGCGTTGAGGCGTGCGGCAAGCTCGCGCGCCATGCGCCGATAGGTGCCCTCGTCGTAGCGAAACGTGCCGAAGAAATGCACGAACACCGCCGCATCGGTGAGCGCCTCGCCGCCGAAATTGCGATAGCGGCGATAGGGCAGTAGGATTCCGTAGGGATCGCGTGCGACGAGGAAATTCGACGAGACCTGCTCGGTACCCCATTCGCGCCAACGCGGACCGAGCAGCTCTTCCATCCGCGCCGAGAAGCGCTCGAGCGCGGCCCGGCGCTGCGGATCGGGCGCGAAGCCGGCAAAGCCTGAGCAGCCGCAGCCATAACGCGTCGCAATCGCCGGATCGAGCTCGCCGAGCTTTCCTTCGGCGACGATCTGAATGTGATGGTCGCGGTGAACCGGGGCGAGCTCGGCGATCCGCGCCACCGGTAGCATCTCAGCGGTGTGGCCGGCCATCAGGGCGAAGGAATGGCCGCGCGCGACGCAGGCTTTCACCTCATCGAGCGGCTCACAGGTCACGGTGTCGGCATCGAGCTGGATGACGAAATCGTGCTCGGCGAGATCGCAGATCGTGATCAGCCGCTCCCAGGTGCCGCCGACCGGCAGATTGCCGTAATGCACCTCGCTCATGGTGCGGAATTCCATACGCGGCAGATGCTGGCGCAGCAGCGCGCGGTCCTCGGCCGTGAGCGAGCCGTCATCGAGCAGGATGAAACGGCCATAGCCGGTCGAAAGCGCGAAGGATTTCGCGGCGACGAGATAGGCCAACACATCCTTGTGCTGAAGCTGGGAGAAGACGATGGCGCCATCATCGCTGCCGCTCAGCGGAGGCGTCTTCAAGATGCGGGCGAAATCGGGACGCGCTCGCCAAACCTGGCTGGCACGCCTCAGGCGAAAGAGCATGGGCGCCGTGCCTCAGCCGCTCAGAACGACACCAGCTTGGTCTCGGGGCAGATGGTCGAGCGCAGCTTGCGGAAAGCGGCGACACTGCCCCAGGACATACGGCGCTCGCGCATCTCGGCATCGCGGCCGGTGACCATGTGGAAGCCGCGGCGCAGGCCGCGCATCGCGACGCTCGAGAGGTAGCGCGACGGGCGCGGGCCGAGCGGCGTATAGGCTTTGTTCTTCATCAGGAAGTCGGTGACCTTATAGACGGTCGGCCAGCCGGTATCGTGGAAGGCGCATATCCCGCCTTCCTTGAGCAACAGATCGGCGTAGAAGAAATCGAGAAAGGTGTAGTCGAAGGAATGATAGCCGTCGATGAACACCATATCGAACTGCGCCTTCTCGGCGACGAGCTGCGGCAGCGCGATGTAGTCGTATTCCTCCATCAGGCGATGCATCTGGGTGAAGCCGGCGGCGGCGACGTTCCGCACGCCCTGCCCGCCGATGCCGTAATCGATGCCGTTCTCGCCCTGATTCTGGAAGGGATCGATCGAGACGACGTTGCCGCCGCCATTGTCCGCGAGCGTCTTCAAGAGCGCGACCGTGCTCGAGCCATTGGCCATGCCGACTTCGAGGATCGTCTTGCATTTCTCCTCGCGCGCGATGCGACAGAGGATCGCGACCTCGCGCGCCTGCATACCATGCGGGCGATCGACGGCGGCCGTCGTGGCGGTCGAGGTGTTGGCGGGCGTGGTCGGTTCGGCGTAAGCGACGGACATAAGGTTCCTTTCGCGCGGCCGAGAATTCGGCGCGGCACTATGTCGGTAGCGAGATTTCGTTAATCAGCAGCGAATGCTTGGATTTTATCTAAGTGCTGCCATCGCGCGAAGCATTATCTATCGTTAACGCGCGGCGTTAACGACGATTCTTCCGAGCGAAGATGCTTAATTATGCGCTGCGGCGGAGTGGCGATGCGGGCGTGTCGTCTTCGTCGAAGAGCTCGGCGAGTTTGTCGAGCATCGCGCCGCCAAGCTGCTCGGCATCGACGATGGTGACGGCGCGGCGGTAGTAGCGCGTCACATCGTGGCCGATGCCGATCGCGACGAGCTTCACCGGCGAGTTGCGCTCGATCTCGGCGATCACTTCGCGCAGATGGCGCTCGAGGTAATTGCCGGGATTGACCGAGAGCGTCGAATCATCGACCGGCGCGCCGTCGGAGATCACCATCAGGATCCGTCGCTGCTCGCTGCGCGCCAGCAGACGGTTATGCGCCCAGATCAGCGCCTCGCCGTCGATATTCTCTTTGAGGATGCCTTCGCGCAGCATCAGGCCGAGGCTCTTGCGCGCGCGCCGCCACGGCGCATCGGCCGGCTTGTAGACGATATGGCGCAGATCGTTGAGCCGGCCGGGATTGGCGGGCTTGCCGGCGGCGATCCAGCGCTCGCGTGCCTGGCCGCCCTTCCACGCGCGCGTGGTGAAGCCGAGGATCTCGACCTTGACGCCGCAGCGCTCCAGCGTGCGCGCCAGGATATCGGCGCTCATCGCCGCGACGGTGATCGGCCGGCCGCGCATCGAGCCCGAATTGTCGATCAGCAGCGTCACCACCGTGTCGCGGAATTCGGTTTCCTTCTCACGCTTATAAGAGAGCGGATAGGTCGGGTTGGTGACGACACGCGCGAGCCGCGCGGAATCGAGAATGCCTTCGTCGAGATCGAATTCCCAGGCACGCGCCTGTTTCGCCAGCAGACGCCGCTGCAGGCGATTGGCGAGGCGGCTGATCACGCTTTGCAGATGCGCGAGCTGCTGATCGAGCAAGCTGCGCAGCCGCGTCAGCTCGTCGGCATCGCAGAGCACATCGGCTTCGACCACTTCGTCGAATTCCGCGGTGAAGGAGCGATAGACCGCGGGGTCATCGTTGAGCCCTTGGCGCCGCGGCAGGATGCCGGGCCGGCCTGGCCGGCCGGGATCTTCATCGCCCGTGCCGGGCATCATCTCGCCGGCGACTTCCTCGGCGCCGCCTTCATCGTCGCCTTCCTTGTCCTGCTCCGGCACGCCGCCTTCGAGCGAGCCTTCCGAGCCCGAGGCCTTGCCTTCGCCGCCCTCGCTCTCGCCCTCATTCTCCTCGGCGTTCTCGCTCTCGCCTTCGGAATTCTCGGACTGTTCGCCCTCTTCGGACTCGCCGAGATCCATATCGAGATCGGTCAGCAACTGCCGCGCGGCGGTGGCGTAAGCATCCTGGTCCTCGACCAGCTTGCCGAGTTCCATCAAATCGCGCGCGATGCGGCTCTCGATCACCGGACGCCACAGATCGACGACCTTCTTCGCCGAGCGCGGCGGCGGCATCTGCGTCAGCGACTCGCGCGCGAGCAGGCGGATCGCCTCGACGAGCGTCGTATCGTTGCGCTCGGTCATATGTTCGTAGCCCTGGCGGCGATATTTCTCTTCCATCATCGCCGAGAGATTGGCGGCAACGCCCGCCATGCGGCGTGTGCCCAGCGCCTCGACCCGCGCCTGTTCGACGCCTTCGAAGATCGCGCGCGCGGTCTCGCCCATCGGCGCGCGCCGCGAATGCAGAGCGGTATCGTGATAGCGCAGCTTAAGCGCCATCGCATCGGCGGCGCCGCGCACCGGCCCGGCTTCGGCATCGGAGAGATCGCGTGCCGGAAGCGGCAGACGCAGCCGCGTGCCCGCGGCCCCCGCGGGCTCGGCGCCATAGCTGACCGTGACATCGTCACGTTCGGCAATGGCGCGCACCGTCGCGGCGGTAGCGCGCTTAAAGGTTTCGACGGGGGATTCGGCTTCGGCCATCGTGCAAGCCTTAAGCCGACGCCGTGCGCACTCCGGTTTCCTTCAACTCGGTGCCGAAGCAGCGCTGATAGTATTCGGCCACCGTCGCGCGCTCGACTTCGTCGCATTTGTTGAGGAAGGTCACGCGGAAGGCGAAAGCCAGATCGTTGAAGATGCGCGAATTCTCAGCCCAGGTGATCACCGTGCGCGGCGACATGACGGTCGAGATATCGCCGTTCATGAAACCCGAGCGCGTCAGATCGGCGAGCGCGACCATGGCGCTGATCGTCTTGCGGCCCTCGTCATTGTCGAAGCTCGGCGATTTCGCGAGCACGATCTCGACCTCGGCATCGTGCGGCAGGTAGTTCAGCGTCGCGACGATGTTCCAGCGGTCCATCTGACCCTGGTTGATCTGCTGCGTGCCGTGATAGAGGCCGGTGGTATCGCCGAGCCCGACCGTGTTGGTGGTCGAGAACAGGCGAAAGGCCCTATGCGGGCGGATGACGCGGTTCTGGTCGAGCAAGGTGAGCTTGCCTTCGACCTCAAGCACGCGCTGGATCACGAACATCACGTCCGGGCGGCCGGCATCATATTCATCGAACACCAGCGCGGTCGGATGCTGCAGCGCCCAGGGCAGGAGGCCCTCGCGGAATTCCGTCACCTGCATGCCGTCGCGCAGCACAATCGCATCCTTGCCGATGAGATCGATACGGCTGATATGGCTATCGAGGTTGATGCGGATGCAGGGCCAGTTGAGCCGCGCCGCCACCTGCTCGATATGCGTCGACTTGCCAGTGCCGTGATAGCCCTGGATCATGACGCGGCGGTTATGCGCGAAGCCGGCAAGGATCGCGAGCGTCGTGTCGCGATCGAAGCGATACGCATCGTCGACATCCGGCACGTAGTCGTTGGTTTTCGAGAAAGCCGGCACCTGGAGGTCGCTGTCGATGCCGAAAGTCTGACGCACCGACACGGTGATGTCGGGCATGCTGGTCGGCATATCGTTTTGGTACTTGTCAGTCGCAGTCGCGGTTTCGGGCATAATCTTTATTGTCTTCTTTCGGGCTTCGGGCTTTGGAGAAAGTCAGCTTGGGAAGTAGCTGGCCTTGAGGGTCGAATAGGCGAGGTTTATCTCTTTCAGCTTTTCCTCGGCCTCTTTGTCGCCGCCATGCACGTCAGGGTGATGGCGCTTCACCAGCTCTTTATAGCGCATCTTGAGCCCCGCCAGAGTCAGCGGCGGGGTCAAATCGAATAGGGCGAGAGCCTTTTCCTGGATCGAGCGCGGCCGCTTCGGCGCCTGCCGTGCCGGCGCCTCCTCGTCGAAATCGAAGAGGCCGAAACCGCGCCATTTCGCGCTGCGCAGGGTGCCGATTCGCGCGCCGAGCGGCCAGGTCGGCCGCTGCCAAACCGTATCGTGGCGGATATGTGCCTCGACCTCGGCGCTGCTCATCCCGGCGTAGTAGTTCCAGGAGGCGTTATATTCGCGGACGTGATCGAGGCAGAACCAGTAGAAATCGTCGAGCGGCGCCCGTGAGCGCGGTGCGCGGAACTCGCCGGAGCCGGCGCAACCGGGATGGTCGCAAGGCCGAGGCGGAACCGGGGGTGGATCGTCCCTATAAGAAAAGCGCGGACGGGGCATATGCTGAGTATGGGGGCTGGGTGGAACGGTGACAAGCCGGGCCGATTGCCGCTAAGAGCGCTTCACAGCGAGACTTTTTGGGCCACGACGCTGCCCAACTCCGATGGGATCGAGCATGAGCATAGCCGAGCGAATTCGCCAAAAACTGGAGGCCGCGCTGCAGCCGGCGCGTTTGGAAATCCACAATGATTCCCACCTCCATGCCGGACATCATGCCGGGGCCCATCGCGGCGAGGAGACGCATTTTCGAATCGAGATCGTTGCCGAGGGCTTTACCGGAGAGAACCGCGTCGCCCGGCAACGCCGCGTCTACGCCATCCTGGCCGATGAGCTCGCCGGTGGCGTCCATGCGCTACAGCTCAGCGCCCTCACCCCCGAGGAAGATTGCCGAAAACCCTAAAATAGGGAACATGACCGCCCCTATCCGCGAGCCGCGTGCAGCAGCGCGGCTAGATTCTCGATCGTGATGCTGCCGAGGCAGGCGGCTTCGAGGATCAGCCGGGCCCCCCGACCCCGCGCGCCGGCGGCGATGAGATTCCGGCCGAGCCGGCCATAGCGTTGCGCCAGGATATGCCGCCGCTCCGACGGGCGAAGCCGGTCGCCTTCCGCCACCAAGTGCCCCCGCACCATGCCGAGCACGATCCGCGCCTGGTCGCCGGCATAGGCCGCCGAATAAGAAGCGTGGCGGTAGTGATAGATGGCGAGCGCTTCCGGCAACACGACAACTTCGCCGCGCAGCGCGAGGCGGATGAACAGATCCTGATCCTCGCCGACCGCGAGGCTCGTATCGAAGCCGCCGAGTTCTTGCAGCAGAGCGCGCGGCGCCAGTGCCGCCGAGGTGCCGATGAAGGACGAGGCGAGCAACGCCTTCCACGCATCGGGCCCGGCACTCGGTGACTGGCGGGTAAACACGGAGGAGCCGGCGCTGCCGTCTTCGTGAATCGCGCGCATGTCGCAAACGACGAGCGCCGCCGCTGGACGTTGCGCGAGCGCCGCGACCTGCCGCGCCAGTTTTTCCGGCAGCCATTCGTCATCGGCGTCGAGCAGCGCGATGACTTCGCCGCGCGCCGCGACAATGCCGTCATTGCGCGCGCGCGACGGGCCACCGCGCGTGAAGCGACGGATGACACGGCAGCGCGGATCGCCCCGATGCTCGACCAGCGCCGCGGTATCGTCGCTGCTGCCATCGTCGACGACGATCGCTTCCCAATGCGGATAGGTCTGCGCCGCGACGGAATCGAGCGCACGACCAAGCGTCGCGCCGGCGTTGAGCGCGGGAATGATCACCGAAACCAAAGGCGAGACGAGCGGTGACGCGGCCATCGTCTTCTCATCCCATGACCATGGGTAAGAATTCGTTAATCCGCTCCGGCCAGCCTGGACCGAAACCGCACAAACCCGCGAATTACCGGCCTCTTAATCAATTTACGTTATTCCCTAAGCATCGATCCGGCCGAGGTTTTTCGAAGGTTTGATGCCGTGCGCTCACTGTTCCTGACGGTCCTTATCATGGCGCTGCTGCCCTCGGCGTTCATTACGCCGTTCATCGGCGTGCTCGTCTGGTCATGGGTTTCGTTCATGAGCCCGCACCGTCTGGTGTGGGGCATCGGCGACAGCCTGCCTTGGGCCGTGATCGTCGGCAGCGTCGGTATCGCCGGCTGGCTGGTCAGCGAGCGGCGGCGCATCCCGATGGATGCGACGACCGTGCTGCTCGCCCTCCTCGCCATCCTCTTCACGATCAGCACCTACTACTCGCTCGTTCCCGATCTCGCCTGGGTGAAATGGCAAGCGATCTTGAAAGAGTTCGTCTTCTTCTTCATCACCGCGGCGCTCGTCACCAACCGCGTTCGCGTCCACGCGCTGATGTGGATCATGGTGATCTCGATCTCTTATTACGGCATCAAGGGTGGCGTCTTCACGCTGCTCACCGGCGGTACCTACCGCGTGTGGGGCCCCGCGATGTCGGAAATCTCCGACAACAATCAGCTCGCCGCCGCGCTCGTGATGGTGTTGCCGCTGATGAACTATCTCGGCCGGCAATCGAAGAACGAGATCCTGCGCTTCGGCTCGCGCATCTCAATGGGCTTCTGCCTGCTGTCGATCCTGGCATCCTATTCGCGCGGTGCCTTCATCGCCCTCGCCGCGATGGTGCTCTGGCTGTGGCGTCACACGCGTCACAAGCTGATCTCGGTCGTCGTCATCGGCGGCACGCTGGCCGGCGCCGTGACCTTCATGCCGAGCGACTGGGTCGCTCGAATGTCCTCGATTCAGAATTACGAGCAGGACGCCTCGGCCGAAGGCCGACTGCAGATCTGGGCGACGGCTATCAAGATCGCCGTGGCGCGGCCGCTGGTCGGCGGCGGCTTCTACGCGCCCTATACGCAATCGGTCGTCGATCAATATTCGCCCGGCGTTCAGGCACGCGCCGTGCATTCGATCTGGCTCGAAGTTCTGGGTGAGAACGGCTTCCCTGCCTTCTTCGTCTGGACCGCGTTGATGCTCGTCGGCCTCGCCAATTGCCGCTTCATCATCCGCCGCACCAAGGATATCCCCGAGTTGCGCTGGGCGAACGACCTTGGCCACATGTCGATCGTCGCGCTGCTCGGTTACGCGGTCGGCGGCAGCTTCCTGTCGCTGCCTTATTGGGACTTCTATTACACGCTGCTCGTGCTGATCGCCTGCGTGCGCCGCATCACCGTGCAAGAATTGGCGGCGATGGGTAAGATCGAGCCGACTTTCGCCGAGCGGTTGAAGCTCAATCGCGTAAAGCCGCCCGTGCTGCCGGTGCCGCAACCGCAAATGGCGATGCGGCCGACGAAATAGCGGCTCCCATGTTCGCCGGAAGGCTAAGCGCTCTGCGCAACGACACTATGACCATCGGTGTCGATGCGCGCTCGCTCACCGTCGATCATCTGCGCGGCATGGGGAATTACCTGCGCGGCATGATCGGCGCACTCGCCGCCGATCAGAACCTCGCCTGGCAATTCTTTTCCGATCGTCCGGACCTGCCCTTTCATTCGCCCCTGCCGGCACAACACCTCGCACCGCTTGCGGCACTCGATTGTCCGGGCTTCCGCTTTCACAGCTGGGAGCAAGCCGTGCTGCCCTTCGAGGCGAGGCGGCGCGGCGTCGATATCCTGCATTGCACCGGCAATACCGCGCCGCTCTGGCAGCCGGTGCCGATGGTCATCACGATCCACGACACCATGATCTGGGACCGCAACGAGGCGATCGCAGCGGGATTCTATCGCGACACGCTGCTGCCCTGGTCCTATGCGCGCGCCGCCGCGATCATCACCATCAGCGAGCAATCGAAACACGACATCCTGCGGCTCTGGCCAGCGCTGGCGCCGAAGCTGCATGTCATTCCGCATGGCGTCGAGCCTGGCTTCCTCAACGCACAGCCGGCGCCGCTCGATGACGCGCTGCAAGCCGCCGGTATTCGGACGCCTTATCTCCTCTATTGCGGCGGCACCATGCCGCGCAAGCGCCTTGCCTGGGCGACCGAGATCTTCGCCGCGCTCGACGATCCGGCGCTGCAGCTCGTTGTTCTCGGTGTGCCGGAATCGGGGCACGCCGCCGCGCGCGAGGCGCTCGCCCCCGAGCTGCGCGCGCGTGTGTGCTTCGCGCCCTTCATCGCACAATCGACTATGCCGCGCCTTTATAAAAACGCCGCCGCGCTGCTCTATCCGACGCTCTATGAAGGGTTCGGCTTTCCGGCGCTCGAAGCGCAAGCCGTCGGCACACCGGTGCTGATGAGCGCGCTCGGCAGCCTCGCCGAGTTGGTCGGGCCGGGCGCCATCGTTCTCGAGCCCGAGGATCGTGCCGGCTGGATCGCGGCCGCGCGCAATGCCATCGACGCGCGGCGCGACGGCGCCGCGCCTGACAATACCGCGCGTCGCTGGGCGCAGCGGTTCACCTGGGAAGCATCGGCTGCGGCACATCTTGCTGTCTATCACGACGCCGCTGGGAGAACAGCACCATGAGCTCACAGCCGCTCGTAAGTGTGATCATCCCTTGTTACAACGCCGCGAACACGGTCGCGGCGTCGGTCGCCTCGGCGCGCGCGCAGGATTATCGCCCGATCGAGATCATCGCCGTCGACGACAAGAGCCGCGACGACACGATCGCGGTACTGCAGAGCCTCGCCCGCCCCGACCTCACCATCATCGCTGCCGCGCAGAATGGCGGCGCCGGTGCGACGCGCAATCGCGCCATCGCTGCGGCCAAGGGCAAATACCTCGCTTTCCTCGATGCCGACGACACCTGGACGACCGATAAGCTGACGCGCCAGATCGCGCTGCTCGAAGCCGACCCGGCGATGATGATGGCCGGCTGTCATGCCGAGGTGCTGCGCGTCGGCGGCGGACGGGAATGGGTCAACTGTCATCGCGTCCCGCCGCAAGGAGCCGAAGCTTGGCGCGCGATGCTGCATCACAGCTTCTACGTGCCGAGCGAGATCGTCGTGCGCCGCACGACCGCGCAGCAGATCGGCGGCTTCAACGAAGCCATGCGCGGCGCCGAAGAGGATCAGGATTTCTTCATCCGCGCGGCATTGCTCGGAAGTGTCGGCTTTGTCGATGCCTGCCTCGTGACGATGCACGAGCAGCCGGGCAGCCTATCGATCCGCAATCGCTCCCGCGAATACGAGACCGTGCTGCCGATGATCCTCAACCATTGCGATGTGCTGCGCGACCGCATGAGCGCCTGCGAGCGGCGCGAGATCATCGGCGCGCGCCACGCCGCCATCGGCCGCAACGTCTATTTCGGCCGCCCCGCCCTCGGCGCGATGCTGCTGCTGCGCGCGATCATGGCCGGCGATGAGCCGCTGACGAATTCCTGGTATTTGATCACCGCCTCGCCCTGGGCCCGCTGGCTCAAGGCAAAGCTCTTTCACTCGGCCGCGGGCGCCGAGACTCTCGTGCGCACGTAATTGCGCAGCGCCTCGGGCAGCAGCGGCCCGAAGGTCTTCTTCGTCCAATTCGCGAAATTGCGGTCTTCCGGCTCGTCGTCGCGCCATTCGGTGTTGGCGAGATAGCGCCAGTAATCGGCGCGGCGCGGGTGACGGCAGAGATAACTCCAAGGCTTCGAGGCACCGTTGAAATGAACGATGCGCGCGTTGGCGCGTACCAATGCGAGCTCCTCGGCGCTGAGGCCGAGCGGGTGATACTCGAAGAAGAAGGGCGAGATCGCATTGTAGATATAAGGCAGCGCCAGGCGACGATCGTAGAGGCAGGCGTTGAGCACGTCCTGATCGGCGTCGACGATCTTTTCGAGATTCGCGGCGAGATAGTCGATCAGCCGCGTGAAGATGTCCTCACGCCGCCAGCGCGCCAGATCGACCACCAGCACGCCGGAATTGAAATAGCCGTATTCCTCGGGAATGCCGAAAGCGCTGCAGCGAGTCGAGCCCGGGATCGTCACCGCGCCGATGACTGCCTCGCCGAGCGGCGCGCGCCAGAGACCGCTGATATCGCCGGTCACGATCATATCGCTGTCGAGATAGAGCACCTTGTCGACCGAGGCGGGGAAGAATTCGGCCATCCAGAGGCGCGTGTAATTGTCGATCGAGTAATGCGCGCGCACCGGCAGGCGCAGATCGGGACGCGCGTCGAAGCGCACGGTCTTCAGCGCGCAATTGGGATAGGCGGCGAGCGTGCGGCGCAGCTTTGCCGCTTCCACGCCGAGATCGCCGGTGCTGACGACGACGATATCGAAGAACGCCCAGGGATTGTTCTCGAGCAGCGAGACGATGCACACGCCCGCATGCTTCGCATAGCGCCGATTGATGCAGAAGAGCGTCGGGACGGTCACCGACCGGAACATGCTGCCCTCGGCCATGGCTACACCACCGGATCGCCGATCATGCGGCGATAAATGATCTTGAGCGGCTGCTTCAAGCCGAAGCGCTCCGACCACCAGCGCACATGATCGAGAAAAGCTGCCCGGTACTGCCCGAAATGCCATTCGAGATAACCAAGCGGGTTGCGCCGGAAATAGCGCCGATTGAAACGACGCCGCTCGGCATTGGTATAGACCTTGGCCGCGCCGCCAAGCTTTGCGATGAGCGGCGTGAAATGCGGATAGAGCGCGGCGTTATGCAGTTCGGTCCGCATGAAATTGCCGATGAGGATGTCGTCGAAGAAGCCGTATTCAGCCGTAGCCATCAGCGAATTCTTCGGCACATGGAAGCCGATGCCGCGCAGCCTGGCCTCGTCCTTGCGCTTCGCCTCGGGCACGATCCAGATGCGCCGGCGCTCGCCGCCGACGATGAAGTCGAGATAATCGAAATGCCGGCGCAGCGTTTCGTACTTCGCCACGAATTCGGCGAGCCGGTTCCATTCCGTATCGCTCAACTGCGCGGCCCAATCATCATCCGCGGTCGCATCGGTGATCTGCTCGACCGCCGAGCGCTGCGAGGGATGTTTCCTGTGATAGGCACCGGTCGAGAGATCGACCATGCAGAACGGCTCGATCTTGCGCACATGTGGCCGCGTCCAATGCTTTTCGACATCGACCCAGGTGACGCGGTAAGGATTGACCCAGACGCTATCGCCGCGCACATAGATATGCTGCGAGGCCGAGGAGACGAAATTGCCGGCGCCGAGCTTGTCGATCTTGCGCGCGACCGCCCAGATCATGCCTTTCTTGCGCTGATCGGGCGGCTCGATGGTCCGGCGGCCCTGGGCGTCGACGAAGTTGAGCATGTCGGCATCGATCGCGCAGAGCGAAGCGATATAAGTCTTGGCGCGGTCGTAGCGCTTGATGAGATTGCGGATGAAGCGCTCTTCGCCGCAGAGCGGCGAGTCATTGAGATCGATAACGAGGCTGTCGCCGGCCTCGACGATAAGGATACCGTCCTGATTCTCATTATCGAGGCACATCGCACGCACACGTGGCGAAAGCTGTCGCCACTGGCGATACGGCATCACCTCGACGGTGAAGCCCATCGTAGCGATGCTGTCGCGAATTTCCGGGTGATAATGATCGGGCAGCAGCACGATCTTGTTCTTCGGCAGCTGCGCCAGCGAATCGGGGTGGAGATGATCGGGATGGCCGTGCGAGATCCAGATATATTGCGCGGCTTCGACGGCGGCGCGCTCGCTCTCGGTCAGCGGCCGATCGAGCGCCCAGCTCCCGAAATAGCAGGTACCATCGAGCCACGGATCGGTCGCCAGCACCGGCCGGTCATTGTCATAGAACACCAGCGTGGCATTGCCGAGCGTTTCGAAACCCAAGCGCATTGACGACTCCGCGATCCCCCGCGCGAAAGGCTCTACCCCTCAATAAGCCTTTGCGATTCCAGAGAGTGTCGCGCGTTGAAGTTAAGTCTTTACTAAAAATTTACGCGCGCGCGCCCCGATCCCCAACGGAATGAGACCGATAACGAAAGTCTCCGCCCCTTCGCGATAGCCCGCAGTCGCCCAGCAGCCGAGCAGCGCGACGATATAGACGCCCGCGCCCAACAGTATCGTATCGATGCAGCGCAGGACCTCTTCCAAACCCGTCTGACCGGTCGGCGCGATCCAGCCGAAACCCGTGAGCCACAGCACCAGCGCCATCGCCGCGGTCGCGAGCGCCGGGCGCCAGAGGCATTCGATCCACTCGCGGCAGGAGATGCCAACGGCGCGGCCGGTCACCCATGCATAGGCCACGCCTTCGACGGCGACGAGTGCCGCGCGGCTGACAGCGACGCCCCAGAGCCCCCAGAGAGAAGCAGAGATTGCGCAGACCGCGATGCCGATCACCGCGTAAGCTGCACCGATCACGAAATTGTTGCGCACATGGCCCGAGACCAGCATCGCGGTCGAACCGATGATCGAGAGCAAAGCAAGCGGCGAGGATGCGCCGATCCAGGCGATCACGATGCTTGAGGAGACCCATTGCGGACCAAGCGCAAGATCGACGATGTAGCCGGCGACCGCCGACATGCCGATCGAGGCCGGCAGGATCGGCAGCGCGATCACGGCGATGGTGCGGCGGAAGGCATAGCCGAAGCCGCCGGTCTCGTTGCGCGCGGCGGTGAAGCCCGAGAACAGCGCACGGCAGGCCGGCACCACGATTTCGTTCAGCGGCAGCGAGCCGACCTCCACCGCCATCATGAAGACGCCAACCTGGAAGGTATTGAGGAAGCGGCCGAGGACGATCATCCAGCTCCGGTCGCGGCCGAAATCGGCGATGGTCGCGGCCCAGGTCCAGAAAGAGAAGCCGACGAGCTTGCGCCAGGCGGCGAAACTCCAGCGCGGGCGATACGGGTGCATCCAATAGGTCAGCACCCAGCGTATCAGCCGCAGCACGAGATTGCCGAGTGGCAGCACCCAATAGGAATGAAACAGGATCGCGGTGGCGATCGTGAACACGACCGAGATCAGCCGCGGCAGAAGGAAGAGCTGGAACTCGCGCTCGAAGCGGAAATCGCGGCGGAATTCGACGATGCCGATATTCTCCGTACCCTCGAGCGCCGGGAAGAGCGACAGCACGAGCAACAGCGGCAGAAGCCGCGGCTCGTCGAAGAAATGCGCCGCGATCGGCGCGGTACTCGCGATCACCAGCGTGTTGAGCAGCCCGCGCAGCACCGACAGCGTGAAGGCGGTGTCGAGCATCGCGCGGTCGTAATCCGGTGCGCGGATGATCGCGTCCTGCAGGCCGAAGATCGAGAACGCATCGAAGGCCGCGATATAGGTCATCGCGATCGCGACGAGGCCGAAATCGGCCGGCACCAGCACGCGCGCCAGGATCAGGGTCGAGACGAAGCCGAGCAGCCGCGTGGCGACCCGCCATAGGATCATCCACCCCGCACCGACCAATGTGCGTTCGCGTATCGATGCGGTGCTATTCGCCATTCCTGCGCCGGTTTCGACTGTGCGAGACCCGCAAAACCTAAGCGAGATTCCTTTAGGAATCGCGCATGAATCATGGTTAACGCCGCGCGTTTTGGCTCAACGCGCGGCGTTTAAATGGCGAGGACGGGTTAAGAGGAGAGCGGCGCCTTAAGCGACGGGACGGGCCTCGGCGGGCGCGGCGTTGCTGCCGAGCAGGCGATCGAAATACTCGATCGTCTTCTTGAGGCCGGTGTCGAGCGGCACCTTCGGCTCCCAGCCGAGGAGGCTCTTGGCGCGGCTGATATCGGGGCAGCGCTGCGTCGGATCGTCCACCGGCAGCGGGCGATGCTCGATCTTGGAGCGCGAGCCGGTGAGCTCGATGATCTTATGCGCGAGCTCGGCGACCGTGGTCTCGACCGGATTGCCGATATTGATCGGACCGGTGACATCGTCGGGCGCGGCCATCAGGCGAATCCAGCCTTCGATGAGATCGTCGCAATAGCAAAAGGCGCGCGTCTGGCTGCCATTGCCGTAGAGCGTGATCGGCTCGCCGCGCAGCGCCTGGACGATGAAGTTCGACACCACCCGCCCGTCATTCGGATGCATGCGCGGGCCGTAGGTGTTGAAGATGCGGACGACGCGGATGCGCAGCTTGTGCTGGCGGTGATAGTCGAAGAACAGCGTCTCGGCGCAGCGCTTGCCTTCGTCGTAGCAGGCGCGCGGGCCGATCGGATTGACGTTGCCGCGGTAATCCTCGGTCTGCGGATGGACGGTCGGATCACCGTAGACCTCGGAGGTCGAGGCCTGAAAGATCTTTGCGCGCACGCGCTTGGCAAGGCCAAGCATGTTGATCGCGCCGGAGACACTGGTCTTCGTGGTCTGGACAGGGTCGAACTGGTAATGGATCGGCGAGGCCGGGCAAGCGAGATTGTAGATCTCGTCGACCTCGACATAGAGCGGGAAGCAAATGTCGTGGCGCATCGCTTCGAAATTGGGCTTACCCAGAAGCGAGGCGACGTTGTCCTTGCGCCCGGTGAAGTAATTATCCACGCAAAGCACGTCGTTGCCTTCGGCGACCAGGCGCTCGCAGAGATGCGAGCCGAGGAACCCGGCACCGCCGGTAACGAGAATGCGTTTGCGCGTTGAGCTCATCGTGTGGTTCCCATTGCTTGCCGACGCTCGCGCGTGGCGGAAGGCTCGACCGGCGCACGGCCGATGCTGAGGTAGTAGAAGCCCGCAGCCGACATGTCTTCGGGCTTGTATATATTGCGCAGATCGATAACGGTCGGCGTCCGCAATAATTTCATTACTCGTGACAAATCGAGGGCGCGGAATTCGTTCCACTCCGTGACGATCACGAGCGCATCAGCGCCTTCCATCGCGTCATAGGCGTTGGCGCAGAAATTGACGTTGTCCATCATCTTCGCCGCTTCCTTCATCCCTTCAGGATCGAAGGCGCGAATCTTGGCGCCGGCCTTTTGCAGCGCCGGAACGATATCGAGCGCCGGGCTGTCGCGCATATCATCGGTATTCGGCTTGAAGGTGACACCGAGGATCGCGAGCGTCTTGCCCGAAACGCTGCCGCCGCAAGCATGGATCACGCGCTCCGCCATCGCTTCCTTGCGCGCATCGTTCACGCCGATCACGGCTTCGACGATGCTGATCGGCGAACCGGCATCGCGCGCGGTCTTCACCAGTGCCAAACAGTCCTTGGGGAAGCACGAGCCGCCATAGCCGGGACCGGCATGGAGGAATTTGCGGCCGATGCGGCCGTCGAGGCCGATGCCCTTGGCGACGTCCTGCACATCGGCGCCGACCTTCTCGCAGAGATCGGCGATCTCGTTGATGAAGGAGATCTTGGTCGCGAGGAAGGAATTCGCCGCGTATTTCGTGAGCTCGGCGGTTTCGATCTTGGTGAAAAGGATCGGCGTCTCGTTGAGGAAGAGCGGGCGATAAAGCTCTTTCATCACTGCCTGCGAGTGTTCGCTCTCGGCACCGATGACGACACGATCGGGACGCATGAAATCGCCGATCGCCGAGCCTTCACGCAGGAATTCCGGATTGGACACGACATCGAAATTCGCATCGGGCCGGGTCTTGCGGATGATGTCCGCGACCTTGCGGCCGGTGCCGACCGGCACGGTCGATTTGGTGACGACGACGGTGTAGCCATCGAGCGAGCGCGCGATCTCTTCCGCTGCGCCGAAGACGTAAGAGAGATCGGCATGGCCGTCACCGCGGCGCGACGGCGTGCCAACGGCGATGAACACCGCATCGGCGGCTTTGACGGCGCCGGGAAGATCGGTGGTGAAGGAGAGTCGCTTGGCAGCGACGTTGCTGGCGACGAGCTGGTCGAGACCGGGCTCGTAAATCGGCATTTCGCCCTTTTTCAGGCGCGCGATCTTGCCCTCGTCCAAATCGACGCAGGTCACCTCGACGCCGAATTCCGAGAAACAGGCACCGGAGACGAGTCCGACATAGCCCGAGCCGATCACCGCAATACGCATGGATGCTCCGTTCCGATCTCGCCGAGAACGCTGCGGCGGTCACAAAAATTCCGCGCCCCAACGTGGCATTGTTATAAGGGGAAAAGTGTTTCCAACGGTAGAGAAATCCGCTGGCCGTTCAAAAGGTTAACGCCGCTTTTTGAGCTTGGCCTGGGTCGGGGCGCCGGCCGTTTCCTCGCCTTCCGCGGCGAAATCGCGCATGGCGAACCAGCCTTTGGTCGGGCCGCGATTACCAGCGGCATCGTTGGTCGCTGCCCAATACATCACGCCGAGGATGCCGATCAGCGACAGCACGAAGAAGATTGATTCCACGGCTCACCTACCTTCCTTGATGAGACCGGCGGCAAGGCCGGCAACGCGGCGCGCATTGTCGCGCCAGGTAAATCCTCGCTCGTCGATCTGCCGTCGCGCCCCGGCACCGAGGCGCCGGCGCAGCCCTGCATCCTGGACAAGCCGCAGGATAGCTTCGAGCATCGCGTTTTTTTGTTGCGGATCGAAGAGCAGTGCCGATTTTTCGTGGCCTAGCAGTTCGCGGATATTGGCCTGATCGGGCGCAACGATTGCCTTGCCCGCGGCCATATAGTCGAAAAGCTTGAGCGGCGACGCATAGGCTACCGCCTTGGGCTGCAACGCAATATCGAAAGCCGCGACATGGCGGCCGAGTTCCTCGCGCGACACGATCCCTGCAAAAGTCAGGCGATCCGTGATGCCGAGCTCGGCCGCGCGCTGCTCCATTGCCGGCCGCGCGGGCCCATCGCCCAGCAGCAGGAAATGCAATGAGGAGGGGAGATCAGGCTGGGCCAGCGCTTCGACGACGCTGTCGAGCCCATGCCATTCGCGCATATAACCGGAGAAGCCGAGCACGATCTTCCCGGAAAGGCCGAGCGCGCGTTTCGCAACCTCGCTGTCGATGCCGTCATAGCAAGCGGGATCGATCGCGTTCGGGATCACGGTGATACGGCCACGCGCGACGCCGGTCTTCGCGCAATAGGTGCCGAGCACATCGCTGACGGGCAGCACGCGATCGGCACGCTCCCAGATCGAGGCTTCGATCTCGCGCGCGAGCCAGCCGAGGCCGAGCCCGCCGAATCGCGCACGCTCTTCGGCGAGCGGCGCATTCACTTCGAGCAGCAGCGGCGTCCGCGTCAGCCGCGCGAGCCAGATGCCGGCGAGAAGATTGAGGTTGTAGCGCTCGTAGATCACATCGGGCACGAATTCGCGCCAGGCGCGATAGAGCCGAATGAAAGCCGGCAGATTGTAGCCGAGCTCCATCGCTTCATAGACCGCCGCCGGCAACGCGCGCTTGAGCCAGCCGATCCAGCGCGGCGGCTCAGCGCCCTGCCCTTCCGGCGTTCCGGGCGCGGCAATGGCGATTTCATGTCCGAGGCCGCGCAGCGCCGCGATCATGTCGTCGACGTGAACGCTCTGGCCGTCGCGCGACACGACGCGATGGTGATAGAGAATCCGCAGCTTCTTGCTGGGCGCCTCATCTTGCGCGGGCGGCGGCGAAGCGCGAAGCGCGAGCGCGCCTTCGATCATCGCAGGTCTCCAATCGCCGCGGTGACCGCGGTCGCGCCGCTCGGCGCATGCTGGCGCACGGCATCGAGATAGGGCGCGAGCGGCTGCATATGACTGAGGAAATCGGCGAGCACGCGTTCGGGATGGCCGTCCGGCGTCATCGGATCATCGGCGGCGATCGCGACGAAGGCCGACACACCCGAGCGGCCGCCGAGAATGACGCGCGCCTGGCGCAGCTTCGCCTCGGCGGGATTGCCGGTGACGGCGCCATCGACGATGTAGAAATACCAGACGAGACGCTGGCGGCCGCCATTGCGCAAGACCGCGGTGTTCACCGTCGCCGGCTTACCGTCGATCGTCGCCGTCGTGCTGCCGAGCGTCGTGCGCGCCCAAGTGTCTTCGTCATAGATACGATTGGGGCTGCGGACGAGATTGTTGTGGCGGCCATACGCGTCATAGAGCGCGATGTAGCGCTGCACCTGACGATCATTGGCGGTGAAGGAATCACGGAATTCGCGATCGGGCGAAATCACCAGCGGCTGCCAGCTATCGCTGAATTGCGCATCCGCCTGCCACGGCGCGCTCACGCTCGGCGCCGCGGCTTGCGCCAGATCCAGGTGCCACCGCGAGGATTCGAGGAAGCCGGTGTAGAGGGGTCCGAGCGCGGCGAGCGCCACCGCGAGACCCGTCGCGACGAGCGGCGTGCGCAGCGCGAAGCCACGCGCGGAATCTTGCTTCGGCTCCGGCCAGACCGGGCCACCATCGGCGAAGCGCAGGCCGATGAAGATCAGCAGCAGGATGATCGCCGAGAAAAAGCCCCAGCCATAGATGACATGGTCGGCCTCGACCGCGGTGACATCGTTGGTCAGATGCGCCAGCTCGATGATGCCCCAGGCACGTATGCCGTTGGCAAAGACCGGCACGATCACAGAGAGCGAGAGGAACGCCGCGCGCCGCCGCCAGCTGCGATAGACCATTATCGAGAAGAACGCCGCGAAGGCGATCGAGGCGATGAGGAAGCGCAGGCCGGCGCAAGCTTCGGCGACAATGAAATCGCCTTCCGGAATCGAGATGACGATGCCGTCGGAAAAAGTCGGCACTTGGAAGAGCGCGAGCAGCCAGACGACGAATTTCGCCGTGATGTCCTGCAGCGACGGCACCAGGAACTCGCCGCTCGGCACCAGCAGGAAGAGATAGAGGAACGGCCCCAAGAGCAGGCGATAGAGGCGCCAGCCGAGCACGCCCAGCAGCATCACCTGCACCATTGCCATCAGCAGGAATTGCTGGCCCTCGAGCACGTTGAGCACGGCCGCGAGGAGCCACGCCCCGGAGAGGAAGGGCAGCAGCAGCAACACGCGGAAATCGGGCTCCGGCACCGCGTCAGCGAGAACCTTGCGCCGCTCCCAGATCAGATAGAGCGCGACCGGCAGGACGAGGAAGCAATGGCTATAGGCGGTCGAGCCGAGCCACACGCGATAGGCGCCGACGATCTCTTGCCAGAAGAGATAACCGAGGACGAGCGCACCGCTGGTGAAAGCGACACCGAGCATGCGCCAGCTCTGCCGCCATGCGCTGGGACCATGGCCGAGAGGGAGTGCCGAGACGCTCATGACGCCGTCGCGAGCAATTGCTGTTGCGGTTCGGCGAGCAATTCGTCGAGCACGCGGAGCGAGGCGCCCCAGCCGTAATCGGCAACGATACGCTGGCGGGCGCGTGTGCCGAGCTCGGCCATCTCGCCATTGAAGAGCTTGGCGACCGCATTGGCGAATTGCTGTGCATTGCTCGCGGCGAGCACTTCATCGCCGGTTTTGAGATCGAGACCTTCGAGCGCAGCCGGCGTCGCAACCACCGGCTTGCCCATCGCCATCGCCTCGAGCACCTTATTCTGGATACCGCGCGCGATCTGCAGCGGCGCCACCACCGCATCGGCATGCGCGATATAAGGACGGATATCGGGAACGCGGCCGGTGACATGGATATCGCCGCGCGCGAGACGACGCAGGCTGGCAGCCGGATGCGAGCCGACGATCCAGAAATCGAAAGCCGGGAAGCGATGGCGCAGCGCCGTCATCACATCGGCGGCGAACCACTGCGCCGCTTCGATGTTCGGCCAGTAATCCATCGCGCCGGTGAAAGCGATCGATTTGCGGCCTTTGGGATAGGGATTCTCGCCGGCATGCGCCGGATCGAAAAAGTTGTAATCGACGCCATTGCGCATCGCGAGGACGCGCGCGGTCGAGCGGCCGGTGCGCTTCAAAAAGAGCGATGCCTCGGGCGCGGAAGCGAAGAGCGTGTAATCGAAGCTGCGCGAAGCGGCGACCTCGACCTGGCGGAGCTTCTGCGCTTCGCGGCGATAGATCGCCTTCATCGGCCAGAGCCGCTTGTCGGCATATTGATGCCACTTCTCGGAATCGACATCGACCATGTCGATGACACGCGTCCCGAAGCGATAGCCATCGAGATACGGCGCCATCGACGAACAGAAGACGAAGGCTTGGGTCGGGCGCCAGCGCGCGAACGTCTCGGCGATCCAGCGCATCAGCCGCTCGTCGCGGAAATAGGTGACGCTCAGCGCCTCGCCGCTGCGCAACGCGCCGAGACTCTTGAAGCGCCGCAGCAGCGGATGAATCGGGAGGCAGATCACGCTGGCGCAAACCTTCTCCAGCTCTGCGATGTGCCGCTTGTCGGCGCGGTCATCGTAGAAGCAGCCGAGATGCACGCGATGCCGTTCGGCCAAGTGGCGCAGGATGTGCCACGACCGGATCTTGTCGCCCTTATCGGGCGGGTACGGCATGCGATGCGCAAGGAAGAGAAGATCGGCCATCGCGAAAAAATGCCCAAAGGAACACGTTGCCGCGCGCATCGCGCTCGGCGCGAAATTATCGCGCGGAGTGTCTAAACAGTTTGCTAAGGATTGTAGCGATTAAGGATTCGTCGCGAGCGTGTCGGCCGGAGCCGTGCCCAGAAACACCCGATCCATCCGGTCCCAGGCAAATTCGTTAAGAAGTCGCCGCAGCCGGCTCTCCATCGTCCCGAGATTCACGTAGTGCCGGAAGCGCGATTTGAGGCTGAGCCCCGCGACGCGCGGCTGGTCCGGATCGATCTCCCAGGGATGCATATAGAAGATACAGGAGCTGCGATCCTGATGCTGCACGCGGCGCAGATTGGCGCGCGATAGCCAATAAGGCAGCAGGCGGAAATAGCCGCCGCCGGCGCAAGGCAGATTGCGGCCGAAGCGCCGCACCGTCGTCAGCGGAATCTCGATCAACCTTCCCGGGCGCGGCTTGAACGGCGTGCGCGGTGCATCCGGCATGCCATAGAGATCGTGCCGAACCGGATAGATGCTGGAGCTATAGGCGTAACCTTCGTCTTCGAGGATATCGAAAGCCCAGAGATTGCGCGCACCGATCGAGAAGCTGGCGGCGCGGTAGCCGCGGATCGACACGCCGCCCGTATCTTCGAGGATGGCACGGCTGCGCTGCAAATCGGCGCGGAAGATCTCGGGCGTCTGGCGATCGACGCGGGTGTGATCGAGGCCGTGACTCGCGAGCTCGTGACCGCCGGCAACGATGCGGCGGATCAAATCGGGATGGCGCTCTGCCACCCAGGCCAGCGTGAAGAAGGTCGCGCGCGCGCCGGTCTCGGCGAACAGATCGATGAGGCGATCGGTATTGGATACGACGCGGCGCGGAAAGCTGTCCCACTCGCCGCGCGAAACAACACCCGACAGCGCCTCGACCTGGAAGTAATCCTCGACATCGACGCTCATCGCATTGACGATCATCGGATTGAGTTTCGCGACAGGCGACGCGGCGACGCTCATGCGGTTAGAACGACTTGCGCAGGTAGGCGGTGATCGAGTTCGTGTAGAACTGGCGCGACGTCAGATTCGAGCCGCCATAAATGAACTGGTAGCCGATGCTGCCGATCAGGGTCGGCGTCATATAGCGGCCGATGCTCGCCTGGATCATCGCCGTACTTTCGTCCGACTGATGACGGATGAAGTAGCCGCCATTCAGCGTGAACGTCGTGGTCTCGTTCATCGCATGCTGCCACAGCGCTTCGATGCCGACATAGGAATCGGCCGTGGCCAGGCCGGCGACCGGCACATAATCCTCGTAGCGCACATCGATCTGATAGAGATTGGGTTCGTTCAACGTGGTGATGCCGGCGCGGAAATCGCGATCGCGGTAGATCGCGTTCTGCAGCGCGAGCTCGTTGACGAGCAGCGATTGCGGCAATCCCGTATTCGGATTGATGACGGTATTGCTGGCGTTGAGCTGACCCGTGTTGAGGTTGTTCAAGATCTGCTGCTGCGGTGTCGTGACCGTCTCGTTGTAATTCGCGAACAGCGAGGTCAGCGGCGTCAGCGGATACTTCGCGTCGCCGGCGAAGGAATTGAAGCCCTGGCGGTGGCCGTAAGTGAGCTGGACATAAGCGTCCTTCGCCTCCTGCCAGCGGAACCCGCCATACCAGGTCGGATCGTTGACATTGGCGAAGGTGAAATTCGAGTAGCGCAGATCCTCGTAGCCGACGCTGCCCAAGAGCTGGAACGACGGCGAGAGGCGCAGTTGGCTCTCGATCATGATCGTGCCGGTGTCGTCGGTGCCGCCGGCATTGGAGATGCGGTTGCGCGTGCCCTCGGCAGTGAACTGCGCGGCGATGAGGTTGCCGCGATCGCCGCTGTCGAGGAACAGCCGCAGATCTTGCAGCGTGCCATCGCTGATTTGATTGGCAACCGGCTGGCCGTTGGCGTCCAGCAACGCGCCTGTATTGTTGTAGAAGCGCGTCTGGCCGATCGAATAGCGCAGGTCGCCGGTCGCATCCGCGATCAGCGGAAAGCGCCATTCCGGGCCTGCGTCGTAGGCGAGCACTTGCGTGCGATCGTCATTGCGCAAATTGACCGGAGTGATCGGCCCGAAACTGCCGCTGCGCGACCCCTCCGAGGCCGAAGCGCGCGTATTGAGGAAAATCGCGTCGGGCACGAGCGAGAAAGTACCGGTGCCGAAGAGGTTCTGATCGATGCGGTTGTTATTCGTGGTGACGACGTTGCGCAGGAAGATCGGCGAGTAGTTGAGGTCGACCTTGGCGCGCGGCGTGTCGCCCGTGACCATCAGGCTGGGATTGAAAAAGGTCTCGAGATCGGCCTTGCGGTCGGTATGCGAGAAATTGGCGTTGTCGGTGACCGTTTCCGACAGTTGGATCTGCGGCGTGATCAGCCAGGGCGACGGCGCATCAGCGGGCGGAACCGGATGCTCGGGCGGCGCCGGCAGCGGCGGCTGATTACCGAACGGGCCCTGCGAGGGCGGCGTCGAGGTCGGATTGAGCTCTTGCTGCCGCAGATCTTGCTGCAGCTTTTGCAGATCGGGAAAGGTGGCCGCGCCGGCAGCATTCGTCTGCGCCCGCGCCGGCGCTACGAGAGACGCCAGGACGAGCAACAACGGGAAAGCGGCCAGTGACCGAGAGAAGCGCATTCTGCACCGATTGCGGATGACGGGCCGGCACCCGCGCCGATCAATAGTTGGAGTAAGAGCCGAACTGATCCGTGGCCGAAGCGCGAACCTTGTTGAGCAGCAGGCTGATATTCGGGCAAGCGCGCACGAGCGCGACGCCGGCCTCGACTTCCTCTTGCTGCGTCTGGTCGGCCTCGACGATGAAGACCACCTGGCCGACGATGCTCGCGAGCGTGGCGGGATCGCTGCTGGCAAGGCAGGACGGCGCGTCGAAGATGATGAAACGGTCGGAGTAGCGCTGGGTCATCTCCTCGAACATCTCGCGCGTGCGCTTGCTCGAGAGCAGCTCCGGACCGCGATTGTCGGGATGACCCGCGGGCATGACCGCGAGATTCGGCATGTTGGTCCGCAGCACGACATCGGCGAAGTCGACATCGGGATTGGAGAGCAGATCGGTCAGGCCGCGACCCGCCGGGATGCCCATCATGTCCTGCATCGCGTGATGGCGCGTGTCGAGATCGATGAGCAGCACTTTGAGGTCCTGCTCGGACGCGATCGAGAGCGCGAGATTGATCGCGGCGAAGGTCTTGCCCTCGCCCGGCTTGGCGCTCGTCACCATGATGACGCGATTGCGCGCGGCCTCGGGATCGCCATCGACCTCGTCGAGGAATTTCGCGACGATCTGGCGCTTCACGATACGGAACTCTTCGGCGATGCGCGAACGGCCCGCCGACGGCAGCGCGATGCCGTGCTGACGCAGCGCGCCGCGATCGATGCTGACCTGGCGGCTATGCGCGGTCGATTCCGGCTGCGGCGCGGCGCGACGGCGACGCTGTTGCGGCTGCGGCGCGGGCTCGCTCTGGGCGGCCGGAGCCTGCTGCTGCGGCCGTGAGGCGCGCGGCTGTTGCACCGGTGCGGCGACGGCGTTGCCCCAATCCCCATTCGCGGCGATCGGTTGCGCGGCCTGGGCCTCGTTGCGGCGCTTCAGATGCGCCGCCGCGCGCTCGATAAGGCTGCGGGAAGCTGCGTCCATCATGGGCCAATTCCTCCGCCCGTCAGGGCGCGGTGGAAGTCAAAGGTAATTGCGATCAGAACCGCGTAGAGCATGAGCAGCGCGACCGCGGTGGCGCCGAAGCCCGCCGTCTCGAGGGTCGCTTGCGCGCGGGTGCGGAACATCGCGACATAGGAGACGCCGCCGACGACCGGGAGGCCGAGGCCGCGCAACCGCTGCAACG
>DATMZZ010000010.1:0-2803 GCA_035573175.1 Allostellaceae bacterium | reverse complement strand
CCGATCCGGCTCGTGGCCACCCTCCAGGACATCACCGATCGCCGCAAGGTCGAGCTCGAGCTCCGCCGCAGCCGAGAGAACATGGCGCGCGCGCAGCGTTTGGCCAGCATCGGCAGCTTCGAGCGCGACCTCGTCACCGAGGCGTGGGAATGGTCCGACGAGATGTATCGGGTCCTCGGCGTCGAAATCGGCGTCCGGCCGCCGCCCGAAGAATTGATTGGGATGGTTCATCCCGACGATCGCGAGCGCTTCCTGAAGGCGCGCGCCGACGAAATTGCCGGCCAAGCCCAGCCGCCCTTGGAATATCGCTTGATCCGTCGCGACGGCTTCGAGCGCATCGTGCGCCGCGAAAGCGCCGTCACCTTCGACGCCGATAAGCGGCCGCTGCGTCTCTTCGGTACATTGCAGGATATTACCGAGCGCAAACGCGCCGAGATCGAGCTCGAACAAAGCCGCGAAAGCATGATCCGGGCGCAGCAGATCGCGAATATGGGAAGCTTCGACCACGATCTGCAGACCGGCCGGATCACCTGGTCGGATCAGATGTACGCCATTCTTGGCGTCGATAGGGAGAAGGTCTCGCCGTCGCCCGACGCCACGGTGCAATTCGTTCATCCCGACGATCGCGAAACCTTTATGGCAACCCGCGTGAGCGTGGCCGGACCGCACACCGAGCCGTTCGAGTTCCGCCTTATTCGGGCCGATGGCAAGCAGCGCATGTTGCGCCGCGAATTCGACGTGCATGTCGCCGAAGACGGCCGCCCGCTACGAATTTTCGGCACGATGCACGATATTACCGAGCGACGCGCTGCCGAGCTCGAAATCATGCAAAGCCGCGAAAACCTCATGCGCGCGCAGCGTATCGCTAATATGGGCAGCTTCGATCACGACCTCTCGACCGGCAAGATCACCTGGTCGGATCAGATGTATTGCATCCTCGGCGTCGATAAGGACAGCGTGTCGCCGTCCTGGGAGACGACGCTGCAATATGTGCATCCCGAAGACCGTGAATCCTTCTGCGAGGCGAAGAACCGCGCGAGCGAGGGGAATTCCGACGTGTTCGAATTCCGCATTATCCGGCCCGATGGCGAAGAACGCGTGCTGCGCCGCGAGATCGACGCGCATCTCGGTGAGGGCGGCCGTCCGATACGCATCTTCGGCACGTTGCACGATATCACGCAGCGCGTTGTCGCAGAGGTACGCGAACGCGAACTCGAGCGCCAGCTGTTGCATTCGCAAAAGCTCGAAGCGCTCGGCACGCTCGCCGGCGGCATCGCGCATGATTTGAACAACACGCTGGTGCCGATCATGGCGCTGTCGAAGCTGACGGCGCGGCGCTTCGAATCGGGTACGCCGGTGCGCAACAATCTGGATACGATCTATGAGGCAAGCGAGCGCGCCCGCGATCTCGTCCGCCGCGTTCTCGCTTTCAGCCGCAAGGAAGAGCCGGAACAGCAGGAGGCGAATCTCGCCGAGGTCATGCGCGAAGCCTTGAAGCTGATGCGCGCGACGGTTCCCACCTCGATCCAGCTCGAAGAGGACGTCGCTGATGTGCCGACGATCCGCGCCGACGCATCGCAGATCCATCAGGTGATCACGAATCTCGTCTCCAACGCCGCGGGTGCGATGACCAACGGCATGGGCACCATCACCGTGTCGCTCGGTCTGACGTCACGCAAGAACGCGCCGAACGAGGTCTGCCTCTCGGTCAGCGATACCGGCTGCGGCATGGACGAACCGACGATGCAGCGCATCTTCGAGCCATTTTTCACCACTAAGGCTGTGGGCCAGGGCACCGGTCTCGGCCTGTCGATCGTCCACGGCATCGTCACCAGCCATGGCGGCCGCATCGAGGTGAAGAGCGCGCCCGGCAAGGGCACGCGTTTCGATCTCTATTTCCCGCTGCCCAATGCGGAAAAGAATCCCGCGGAAAAGGCGGATCCCGAGGCTAAATCTTCACGCCCGGCCGCTTGAAACTGCGGTCGTGATGACCTTTGCCGGTCATGTCGCCATTCTTGAACAGCCAATCATAGCCGTCCTTGGGATTGGTCAGGATTTCCCAGCAATTCTCGTCGGCATCCCAGAAATAAAAGCTGTAGGTGCCGTGCTGTAGCACGGGCTTGGTGATTTTGTGCAGCTTCCACTTCTCGGCGTTGGCGAGTGTGACCTGATAGGCCGCGTCGACCTCTCCCTGCGTCTCGACATCGAGGCCGTTGTGGTTGAGCAGACCCATCTCGCTCGGCCGCTTGGTGAAGACGACGGCGATACAGTGCGTACCGCCCAGGCGCACCATGATCGAGATGTCGCTGGTCTGCACGACTTCGAGGCCGAGGAATTCCTCGTAGAATTGGCGCGCGAAGGCAAGATCGCGCGATTCGAGCGTGCCATGCGACAGGAAATTGAGCTTCAAGGCCGGCGTCGGCTTCGCGGTCTCGGTGGTGCTGGCATCGGGCATGATCGTCTCCTCCTCCAGGCTTACTCGGCTGCCTTGGCCGCGGCGTGTTGCGCCAGCCGTGGCATGACTTGTTCGGCGAGGAGCTGCATCGATTGCCGCTCCCAGGCCTCGTTGGGTCCGCCCCAATCGACGCCGGTCATCAAGAGGCTGCCGAACGGACCGGCGCGGTCGCGCAGCGTCGCGAGCTTGTCGAGCACGGTGCCGGGCGAGCCGAAGATCACCCGCGAATCGATGATCTTCTCGACCGTTACTTCGTCATCCGGCATGTCCGGCCTCGGCTTCAGCGCGATCAGCCGGCCGAGGCCGCGCAGGATCTCGCTCATATAGCCGAAGTAATATCGGTATGAG
>DATMZZ010000009.1:0-2954 GCA_035573175.1 Allostellaceae bacterium | reverse complement strand
ATATCTTTGTCCAGCTTGCGGTGCTTATCCTGCGTGATCGTGCTGTCCTTCTCCTGCTTCTTCAGCAGGTCGAGCCCGTCGCGCCGCACATTGCGCACCGACACGCGCGCCTGCTCGGCATATTTGGCGGCGACGCGCGTCAGCTCCTTGCGCCGTTCCTCGGACAGGTCGGGCACCGGCACGCGGATCGTCTGGCCTTCGGTCTGCGGATTGAGGCCGAGCCCCGCTTCGCGGATCGCCTTCTCCGTCGCCTTCACATTGCCCTTGTCCCAGACCTGGACGATGAGCAGCCGCGGCTCCGGCACGCTCACCGTGCCGACCTGGGCCAACGGCATGCGATTGCCATAGGCTTCGACATGGACAGGCTCCAGCAGATTGGCCGACGCACGTCCGGTGCGCAGGCCGCTGAATTCCTTGCGCAGCACCTCGAGCGCACCATCCATGCGCTTCCTTAGATCGGTGACCACCTTCTCTTCGCTCATGGCCGCATCTCCTCGCTGATGCTCTATGCCTCAATCGGTCACGATGGTGAAGCGTCCCTTGCCCGAGACGACTTGGGCGAACCCGCCTTTGTCGTAGATCGAGAAGACCAGGATCGGAATGCGGTTCTCGCGTGCCAGCGAGATCGCCGCCGCATCCATCACCTGCAAGTCGCGCGTCAGCACATCCATGTATTTGAGTTGGTCGTAGCGCTGCGCCTTCGGATCCTTCTTCGGATCGGCGCTGTAGACGCCGTCGACCTTGGTCGCTTTCAAGAGCGCTTCGCAGCCGGTCTCCGAGGCACGCAGCGCCGCGGCGGTGTCGGTCGTGAAGAACGGGTTGCCGGTGCCGGCCGCGAAAATCACGACATAGCCCTTATCCATATGCGCCATGGCGCGGCGGCGGATATAGGGCTCGCAGACTTCCTGCATCGAGATCGCCGATTGCACGCGCGTCTCGATACCGAGCTTCTCGAGCGCGCTTTGCAGCGCGAGCGCATTGATGACGGTGGCGAGCATGCCCATGTAGTCGCCGGTCGCGCGCTCGATGCCGACCGCCGAACCCGAGAGGCCGCGGAAGATATTGCCGCCGCCGACCACGAGCGCGACCTGCACGCCGAGATCGTGCACCGATTTCACTTCCGCCGAAATGCGCGCAACGATGTCGGGATCAATGCCTGAGGTCTGATCGCCCATGAGCGCCTCGCCGCTGAGCTTCAGCAGCACACGGCGGTATTTCGGCTCATTCCCAGCGTCGTCCGGCATGTGGCGGACTATACCGTAAGCAAGGCGTCACGTCATGGCCGGGCTTGCGCCCGGCATGACAAACTCGACAGAAAACGCGATTCGGCTCAGTTGGGCTTCAGCGTCGCGGCGACTTCGGCGGCGAAATCGGTGGCGTCCTTCTCGACGCCCTCGCCGAGCACCAGCCGCTCAAACGCCGCCAGCTTCACCGGCGTGCCGAGTTCCTTCGAGGCCGCGTCGACGATCTTCGCGACCTTGGTCTCGGCATCGATGACGAAGACCTGCTCGAGCAGCACGGTCTCTTCGTAGAATTTGCGGAGCCGACCCTCGACCATCTTCTCGACCACAGCCTCGGCCTTGCCCGAGGCCTTCGCCTGCTCGCGCAACACATCGCGCTCGCGATCGAGATCGGCCTTCGGCACCGAGGCGATGTCGAGATATTGCGGCTTCGCTGCCGCGACATGCATCGCGATCTGGCGGCCGACGCCGCCTAGCCGCTCGGGCGAGCCGGTCGATTCAAGCCCGACGAGCACGCCGATCTTGCCGAGATTGGGCGCGGCGGCGCTGTGCACATAGGAGGCGACCACGCCATGCGGCAGGTGGAGCCGCGCCATGCGGCGGATCGACATGTTCTCGCCGATGGTCGCGATGAGATGCGTCAGCTCTTCCTCGACCTTGCGACTGCCGCCCGGATAAGGCGCGAGCTTCAGCCGTTCGATATCGACATGGGTGAGCGCGAGCTCGGCGACATTGGCGACGAACTTCTGGAAGGTGTCGTTGCGCGCGACGAAATCCGTCTCGGCGTTGACCTCGACGATGGCGCCGACATTGCCTTTGACGGCGACGCCGATCAGCCCTTCAGCCGCGGTGCGGCCGGCCTTCTTCGCGGCGGCGGCGAGGCCTTTCTTGCGCAGCCAATCGACCGCGTTCTCGAGATCGCCCTGCGTCTCGGAGAGCGCGCGCTTGCAATCCATCATGCCGGCGCCGGTCTTCTCGCGCAGTTCCTTGACCAGCCCTGCGGAAATCTCTGCCATCTATCGCCTCCGTTAGGCGTCGGGTTGTGCTTCGGCGTCGGAGCCGCGCGCATCGCCATGCGCGGCCGCCGGCATATCCTCGCTGACCTGGTCGGCAGCGCCGATATCGACGCCGGACGCGACCGCCTCGGCCTGCAGGCCGTCGAGCACCGCGCTCGAAACGAGATCGCAATAGAGATGCACGGCGCGCATCGCGTCGTCATTGCCGGGGATCGGATAATCGATGCCGAGCGGATCGGAATTGCTGTCGAGCACGGCGACCACCGGGATCTTGAGCTTGTTCGCCTCTTGAACGGCGATCGCCTCTTTATTGGTGTCGATCACGAAGATGATGTCGGGCAAGCCGCCCATCTCCTTGATGCCGCCGAGCGCGCGCTCGAGTTTGTCGCGATCGCGCGTCAGCTCGAGAAGCTCGCGCTTGCTGATGCCGTGCTCGGGATTGGTGACGCGCTCGTCGAGCTCGCGCAGCCGCTTGATCGACAGCGACATGGTCTTCCAGTTGGTCAGCATGCCGCCGAGCCAGCGATGGTTGACATAGTACTGGCCGCAGCGCTGCGCCGCGCTGGCAACCTTCTCCTGGGCCTGGCGCTTGGTCCCGACGAACAGCACGCGGCCGCCATTGGCGGCGACCTCGCGGATCGCGGTCAGCGCCTGGTGCAGCATCGGCACCGTCTGCTCAAGGTCGATGATGTGGATG
>DATMZZ010000008.1:0-11246 GCA_035573175.1 Allostellaceae bacterium | reverse complement strand
CGACCGGCCCGCCTGGCGCCGCTTGCACGATCACGAAATTCACGAGGATGATGGCAAAGAGCGTCGGCACCATCAGCAAGATGCGGCGCAGCGCGTAGGCGAACATCGGTTAGGCGCGCGTTGGTTTTAAGATCGTCATTCCCGCGTAAGCGGGAATCCAGAAGCCACAAAGGTGCCGTGTCTCTGGATCCCCGCTTTCGCGGGGATGACGCTCGTCATTGGGCTTTGCGCCAAGTGCTTGCGCCGGAACGAGCGTCATTTCTTCTGCTCGACCTGTTGCTTCTTCGCTTCGACATCCTGCGCGCGCTGTTGTGCGATCCACCAGGTGTCGAGGGCCAGCGCGTAAGGCGGCGAGACTTTCGGCCGGGCGAATTTGTCCCAGCTTGCGACGCGGAAATTGGGGAAGTGCCAATTCGGGATGACGTAATGACCCCAGCTCAACACGCGGTCGAGCGCATGCGTTGCGGTAACGAGATCGGCGCGATCCTTAGCATTGATCACGTCGTCGACCAACGTATCGATCGCTTTGCTCCTGATGCCCATATAGTTTTGGCCGCCCTTCTCGTCGACGGTGGCGCTGGTCCAGTATTCCCGCTGCTCATTGCCGGGCGAAAGCGATTCGCCTATGACGATGACCGTCATATCGTAATCGAAAGTCTGCATCCGGTTCTCATATTGCGCCGGATCGACCGAACGCACCGCCATCTCGATGCCGATGCGCTTCAGATTCTGTGCAAATGGCAGGACAACGCGCTGGAAATCGGCTTGGTCCTGCGACAGCAGGAATTCGAATTGCAGCGGCTCGCCCTTGGCGTTGACCATCTTGCCGTTCTTCAGCGACCAGCCGGCCTCGCCGAGGAGCTTCAGCGCCGTGCGCAGATTCTCGCGAATGTCGCCGCTGCCATCGGTCTTTGGCGGATCGTATTCCTTGGTGAAGACCTCGTCGGGTATCTGCCCTTTGAGCGGCTCGAGCAGCTTCAACTCATCGGCGCTCGGTGTGCCGGTGGCGGCGAGATCCGAATTCGAGAAATAGCTGCGGCTGCGCGTATAGGCGCCGTAAAAGAGATTTTTGTTCGTCCATTCGAAATCGAAGAGATAGGTGAGCGCGTCGCGCACCTTCGGATCTTGGAACACGGGTTTGCGCGTATTGAAGGCGAAGCCCTGCATACCCTGCGGGACCTGATTGGGGATCAGCTCTTTCTTGATGAGGCCCTCGCTGAGCGCCGGGCTGTCATAGCCGACGGCCCAGTTCTTCGAGACATTCTCGACGCGGATATCGAATTGCCCGGCCTTGAAGGCTTCGAGCGCAATCGACGGATCGCGATAATAATCGTAGCGCTCGGTGTCGAAGTTGTAGCGCCCGCGATTGACCGGCAGATTCTTTCCCCAGTAATTCGGATCGCGCTGATAGGTGATCGAGCGGCCCATCTCGAAGCTCGCGATCTTATAAGGGCCGCTGCCGAGCGGCGCCTCTTGCAAGGGTTTGTCGAAATCGACCTTCGACCAGGCAGCTTTGGAAAGCACCGGCATCTCGCCGACGATCGATGGCAGCTCGCGATTATCCCCATTGCGGAAGGTGAATTTGACGGCGTTGTCGCCGACCTTCTCGGCTTTGAGCACATCGGCGTAATAGAGGCGATAGCGCGGATGACCCTTGGTCTTCAGCGTGTCGAAGGTCCAGACCACATCCTCGGGCGTGATCTTGCTGCCGTCCTGGAACTTCGCTTCGGGCCGCAGCGTGTAGGTGACCGAGGCCTTATCGGGCGCAACCTCGACGCTTTGCGCGACGAGCCCGTAAGACGAGGCCGGCTCGTCCGCCGACGCGCTCATCAGCGTGTCGAAGATCTGGCCTTCGGCGGCTTCTTTGTTGCCGACGAGCTGGAACGGGTTCAGCGTGTTGTAGGTCCCGATGGTGGCGAATTTCACCGTACCGCCTTTCGGGGCGTCGGGGTTCACATAGTCGAAATGCTGGAAATTCGCCGGATATTTGAGATCGCCGAAGAGCGACAGCCCGTGTTGGGGCGCTGCCACAGCGGGCATGGAGGAGACGGCGAGCGCGACGCTCGCGGCGAGGAAGGCCTTCGCGAAAAAGCGCATCATCGCGCGAGTTTAGGGCAAAATCGCCCTGGATAAAAACTAAGGCGGTAAAAACTAGGGGCGCGCCAAAACCGCGCGCGCTTTCGTGAGGAGCTTGGGATCGCCGGCGGCGATGACGCGGCCGTCTGACTTCAGCGTCAGCGCCTGGCCGCGCCAGTCGCTCATTTTGCCGCCGGCGCCCTCGATGATCGGCAGCAGCGCGCAATAGTCATAGGGCTTGAGATCGGCCTCGACGACGAGATCGATGAAGCCCGACGCCAGCAGCCCATAGGCGTAGCAATCGGCACCGAAGCGCGCGAGCTTCACACGCTGGCGGAGCCGCTGGAAGGCGGCGGTGTTGCCTTTGGCGAACATCTCGGGCGCGGTGGCGTAGAGCGTCGCGTCTTTGAGGCCGCCGCAAGTGCGCGTCTTGATCGCGGCGCCGTTGAAGCTGCTTTTGCGCCCGGCGGCGCCGATCCAGCGCTCGCCCTGGATCGGCTGGTCGATCACGCCCAGCACCGGCTTGCCGCGATAGGTGAGGGCGATCAGCGTGCCGAAAAGCGGCACGCCGCTGATGAAGGATTTGGTGCCGTCGATCGGATCGAGCACCCAGACATAATCGGCATCGGCGTTATGCTTGCCGAATTCCTCGCCGAAGATGCCGTCTTGCGGGAAAGCGATCTCGATCAGCCGCCGCATCACCTTCTCGGCAGCGCGGTCGGCGATGGTCACCGGCGTGCGGTCGCTCTTCTGCTGCACGCCGATCTTCTTGCGGAAATAGCCGCGGATGATTTCGCCGGCCGCGTCGGCGAGGGTCTCGGCAAGCGCGAGATGCGCGGCAGTGACGGTCGGCGTCATGCCGCGCAGTCTAGCGGAACAGGGAAAGCTTGGCCGGTCCTACTTCGCCTGACCTTCGGTCGCTGAGGAGCTCGGGTTGGCGCCTTGCTCATGGCCGGGTGTCTTGGGCGCCGCGCTGTTGCTTTGCGATGGCGCGCCGCTGGTCGTCGGCGCGTTGCTGCTGCTATTGCCCGAACCAGGCGCTGCCGCTTGCGGTGCCGCGCCGCCTTGCGCGGCGCGCTGCTGCTGTCCGCCTTGCGCCGGCGCTGCGCCCTGCTTCTGCTCGCCGCCAGCGGGAGCTCCCGTCGCCGCGCCCTTGGTCAGATCGGCGACCGGGAGCGGCTTGTCGCTCATCGAATTGAGATAGGCGATGACGTTGGCGCGGTCCTCGGCCTTGGGCAGGCCGATGAAGGTCATCTTCGTGCCCTTCGCGAATTCCTGCGGCTTGAACAGCCACGCGTTCAGATTGTCGAGCGTCCAGGTCTGGCCCTTGCCCTTGTCCGTCAGCGCGGTCGAGAAAGCGAAGCCGCCGCGACCCTCGGCGATCGCGGAGCCGACGACGCCATAGAGATTCGGGCCGATGCGGTTCGGGCCGCCTTTGTCGAAGGTATGGCACGCGGCGCAGAGCTGCGTCTTGGCCTTGCCGGCATCGGCGCTGGCATTCGCCATCAGCGGCGCGATCGGTTCGGGCCCAGCGGGTGCAGCGGCCGTGGCGGTGACGCCGCCTTCCGGCGGACCGCCCGCGACCTCATAGGCCTGTTTGGTGAGCGGCGTCGGGCGCACCAGAATGTTGGCGACGATCCCCGAGACCATCGCGAGAATCATGGCGGCAAGGATGGCGCCGGCGATTTTGTTAGCTTCAAACGACATCAGCGAACCTTCGGGAAAGTGCCTTGCGCAGGCGGATTTTTGGGCGCGGGCAGATTTTTGGGTGACTGGTTATCGACCGGCAGAAAAGCCAATTTCCGCCAAGCCTTCAAACCAAATATAGTGCGGCGCGAGATTAGCGCGGTGATTTCGCAGCTCTGCGCTCGTTTCGTGCGGCATAACGCCGCAAGTTTTTGTCGAGTTCGTTTTTACCGATCGCGCTCGCAGCCGTCTTTTGCGACCTGATGCAAAGTGTCGGATCGCTTCGCTAAAGGGACAAACTCTGCTCGCGCGACCTAGGTTGCCAAGCGGTGATCGTGCGAGCAGGAGAATGAAATGGCGAATCCCGTACTCGTTATCCCTGCACGCATGGCCTCGACGCGGCTGCCGGGCAAGCCGCTCGCCGATATCGAAGGCGCGCCGATGATCGTTCATGTCTGGCGCCGCGCGCGTGAAGCGGCGCTCGGCCCGGTGATCGTCGCTTGCGCCGAGCGCGAGATCGCCGCGGCGGTCGAAGCCGCCGGCGGCAAGGCGGTGCTGACGAAGCCCGATCATCCGTCCGGCTCCGATCGCATCTTCGAAGCGGTGATGCAGCTCGATCCGGCGCGACAATACGATGTGGTTGTGAATTTGCAGGGCGACCTGCCACTGATCGAGCCGAATGCGATCCGTGCCGCGCTTGCGCCGCTGAGCGAGGCCGCTGTCGATATCGCGACGCTCGCCGCGCCGATCGAGAATAACGAAGAGCTTGGCAATCCCAGCGTCGTGAAAATCGCGGCCGGCCTCGCGCCCGGCGTCGGCGTGGCGCGCGCTCTCTATTTCAGCCGCTTGCCCGTGCCGTATGGCGGCGGCGCGCATTACCATCATATCGGCCTCTACGCCTATCGCCGCGCCGCGCTCGAACGCTTCGTCGCCTTGCCGCCATCGCCATTGGAGAAACGCGAAAGTCTCGAGCAGCTGCGCGCGCTCGAAGCCGGCATGCGCATCGACGTGGCGCTCGTTGACACCGTTCCCTTCGGTGTCGATACTCCGGCTGATCTCGCCCGCGCGCGCGAATTGATCGCGACGCGTCTC
Source organism: Allostellaceae bacterium (assembly GCA_035573175.1). Taxonomy (GTDB): domain Bacteria; phylum Pseudomonadota; class Alphaproteobacteria; order ATCC43930; family CGMCC-115725; genus CAIKMD01. The sequence continues at coordinate 6,392 of DATMZZ010000008.1, read as the reverse complement.
AAGCCGAAAACCTGATGCCAGCACGTACCAGTCCGCAGAATCTTATCGCCTTTCAGGGCGAGTCCGGTGCCTATTCCGATCTGGCCTGCCGCCAGGTGTTTCCGCGCCGCCAATCGCTGCCCTGCGAGACCTTCGAGGACACGATCGCGGCGGTGCGGCGCGGCCGCGCGACCCTCGCGATGCTGCCGATCGAGAATTCGGTCGCGGGTCGTGTCGCGGACATTCATCATCTGCTGCCCGATTCGAAGCTCCATATCATCGGCGAGCACTACCAGCGCGTGAGCCACCATCTCCTCGCGGTGAAGGGCGCGAAGCTTTCCGATTTGAAGATCGTGCGCAGCCATGTCCACGCGCTGTCGCAATGTAGGAAGATGATCCGCGCGCTCGGTCTCAAAGCCGAAGTCGCGGCCGACACCGCCGGCTCGGCGGCAGAGGTCGCGCGGCGCGGCGACAAAAGCGTCGCGGCGATTGCCTCCGAATTGGCGGCCAAGGTCTATGGCCTCGTCTCCTTGAAGGCGAATATCGAGGACGCGGCGCACAACACGACGCGCTTCCTCGTCATGTCACCGAAGCCGAAGCCTGCAAAGAACGGCGACTTGATCGTCACTACCTTCGTCTTCCGCGTGCGCAACGTGCCGGCCGCGCTCTACAAGGCGATGGGCGGTTTTGCGACCAACGGCGTCAACATGACCAAGCTCGAGAGCTACATGGTCGGCGGCAGCTTCACCGCGACACAATTCTACGCCGATGTCGAGGCGCATCCCGACGAGCGCCGCCTCGCCCTCGCGCTCGATGAGTTGCGCTTCTTCTCCGAAGAGGTACGGATTCTCGGTGTCTATCCCGGCCACCCGTTTAGGCGCGATCTGAAGAACGGCGGGCGCTGATTCGCCAAGATAAATTGGCTTTGTTCGGCGAATCTAAGATTTCGCATCCGGTTCCGTGTGGCCCGCAGCAGCCTTCTCCTTTGCCTGTTCGAGCTCGCGCATCGCGATATAGACCTGCGTCCCGGCCGGGGTGCCAAAGCTCATCGTTTTTTCGATCTCCTGAAGTATCGGCAGGATCCGTTCGGGCCAAAGATTCCTCAGCCACACGGCGGCGAAGCCGCGCAGCTCGATATTCGGGCTGTCAAGAAATTGCTCAAGTGCGGAGAAGCGGTTCAAAGTCCTAAGCTCGGCGCTGATCTCTCTTAGCCGCTTCACGCCAAAATTGTAGGTCTCTCGATCGCCACTCTCGCTTTTAGCGGCGCAGGTCTCTTTGACGCAGAACTCGAATGCAGATAGCAGCTTTCGTGTCCGCTCTTCGGGATCGGCAACCTTCTTCGCTTGCGCCACAGCTTTTCTCATTTTGGCGCGGCGCGCCTTTTGCGAGTGCTCAATTTCCAGCGCATTGGCCGCCAGCTCCTGTCCGATCTCCAGCATCTTGGTTTGATCGTTTTGCGCATGCGCTGCCTGGAGTTGTTCGAGCAAATCCAGCTTCTGCGTGATCAGCGCATCGGTCGGGCCGCTTTCGAGTATCTGGCGCATTGTGCTCTTTGGCTTAGCGTCGCTCATCCCCTGCCTTCCTATTTCACGATACCCAGGCGGCGCAAAATTTTTACACCCTCGTTCCATTGATCCTCGAAGGATTGGCCGCTCAACCACTCCCGGACGCTTACTCCGGAGTCATCGTATTCTGAGGCATATTCGGCCGTGACGAGGTCATGAACCGGCCCCGGCAGAGGGATTATGTTTTTCGTGCTGTGCAGTTGTTCCGGCGAGAAGTTCGTTTCGTTGTCTCCGCCTTGCTCAACCATGTGATGCCACTCTTTGCCAGGGCCGGCGGCACCATATGCTTTGAGCATTGCCTCCACGAAGGAAGTCTTCTTGAAGTCGTCGAATGAGGAAAAGGTATCGCCATGTCCCGCGACCTGAAGCTGATCAAGCGTGTACGGACCTTTTTCCACGAATTCGATCGCGCGGTTAATTTCTCTCTCGTCGTTGCCCAGTTCGATGGCGATCGCTCCGAGTTCGACGGCGGCTCGAACGCTTGCCACGACATTCGCGCCCGGCACTGCTTCAACGGGTACTGTTGTTACTACAACGAGTGCTGCATGAAGGGCCGCGCGAAATTCGCGCAAAGCTTTTAGCCGTTTCAGCTTTTGCGCCACGTTTGCAAGTCCCGCGGGACTTTTGTCCTTCGGCATAAATTTGCCGCCGAGCCTGTTGGGCGTTCCTGCAGGCCATCCGGGTCTAACCGGATCATCAGGACTCGCCTTGCCGAGAAAGCACTCGACGAGTGCTAACCGCCGCAGCGATCGATTCTCGATCGTCGCGATGACATCGGGCACGCCGAGGTCGCGCGCCGTCTCGAAATCGCTGCGGGCGATTGCTTGATCCGCTTCATCGCAGGTCTTGAACAACGGGTCATCGCGCGTATCGCCTCTTTGCGCGAAGTCCATAAGCGCCGCAGCGTTGTTGCCGAGACCGAGCGTGATCTCGGCTTGCGGTGAGCGCAGCACAAGAACATGGTCGCGACGCAGCGCTCCCGTATCGATGTCGAGCACCGTGCCTTCGCGCGCGTGCTTGTCGCTCTTGGACCAGAGAACGAACTTATCCCTGGCTGCTCTCTCGGCCACTCCTGACATGCATGCCTCCGCAATTCATTTTAGCGGAGATTAGAACAAATGGAGAACAAAATCAAGGGAAATCGTACGCGACCTGCGTACAATCGCTACCGCCGCAGCCAATCCTCCAACAGCCGACGCGCGATGGAATCGCGGCGCGGCAGGCGGAAAAGCTCGTCGTCCTGATGGGCGAGGAGCCAGGAGCGGTCATACCACTCAGCGGCTTCGAGCTCGGTCTTGTCGACGGTGATTTCGGTCGTCTTCGCCTCGGCATGAAAGCCGAGCATCAGCGAGGCGGGGAAGGGCCAGGGCTGCGACGAGTTGTAGGTGACGCTGCTGAGCTCGATGCGCGTCTCTTCATAGACTTCGCGCGCGACCGCTTCTTCGAGGCTCTCGCCTGGCTCGACGAAGCCGGCGAGGGTTGAATGCATGCCTTGCGGCCATGCCGCTTGCCGGCCGAGCAGGCAGCGCTCGTTCCCCTGATGCACCAGCATGATCACCGCGGGGTCGGTGCGCGGGAAATGCGTCGCGTCGCATTCTTTGTTGGTGCAGCGGCGGACATGGCCCGCTTCTTCGGAGCGGGTCGGGCTGCCGCAGACGCCGCAGAAGCGGTGGCGCTGATGCCAGTATGACATACCGCGCGCGAAAGCGAGCAGCGAGCCATGCTGCCGCGGCAGCAGCGGGCCGACGCGGCGCAGATCGATGAAGGCGGAGGGCGGCGCCGCGCGCACGGCGTCGAGCGGCGCTTCCATTGTCGAAAGATCGACCGCGAAATAGGCACATTCCTCCTCGATGCCGAGGAGGACCGTGTCTTTGTCGGCAGCGTCGATCGCCTCGGGTGGCAGGAATACGGCGGCGGGCGCGGTACTCTCGTAATCGGCGATCAAACTCTGGCCGCGCCAGACGAGCACGAAACGCGACGAGACGTGCGTCAGCCGCTCGCCGAGCCACGCGGTGTCCTTGCGCAGATGCGAGGCGCGATCGACCCCGCCGGTATAAAAATTCCCGGATTTCGGCGGCATTGGCGACATGCGCGCGATCTTAGACCGGCGCGGGGTTTCTCACCACGGAGGCACGGAGGAAGGGAGAGAACTCAATTCAATAATTCCGCCTTCCCCGCGAAAGCGGTAAAAAACTTTTCTCCCTTCCTCCGTGCCTCCGTGGTGAAAATCCCAGCGTGGTGAAAATCCCCAGCGGCCGCGCCGATTTGTCCCGGCTTGTGGCATGCCCGCGCGATCCTGATATAGTCCTATCGGGAGGCTGGCGATGGACAGGTCCCTCGCCAACCCGGTCAGGTCCGGAAGGAAGCAGCCGTAACGAGTTTCGCCTGGGTCGTTGTCCAGCCTCCCACCCTTTTTCCCGCCCCCCTTCCCGGAGTGCAGCATGAGCGAGCCGGGCGGCGCTTACCGCGTCCTCGCGCGTAAATACCGGCCGAGCACCTTCGCCGAGCTGATCGGGCAGGAGGCGATGGTGAAGACGCTCACCAACGCCATCGCGACCGGGCGCATCGCCCATGCCTTCATCCTCACCGGTGTGCGCGGCGTGGGTAAGACCACCACCGCGCGTATTATCGCGCGCGCGCTCAACTGTATCGGCCCCGACGGCAAAGGTGGCCCGACCGCCAGCCCCTGTGGCGTCTGCGAGCCCTGCAAGGCGATCGCCGATGACCGTTTCGTCGATGTGATGGAGATGGACGCCGCCTCGCGTACCGGCGTCGACGAGATCCGCGAGCTGACGGATGGCGTGCGTTACAAGCCGGTGGCGGCGCGGTTCAAGATCTACATCATCGACGAAGTGCACATGCTCTCGAAAGCGGCGTTCAATGCGCTGCTGAAAACGCTCGAAGAGCCGCCGCCCGATGTGAAATTCATCTTCGCCACCACCGAAATCCACAAAGTGCCGGTGACGGTGCTGTCGCGCTGCCAGCGCTTCTCTCTCCGTCGTGTGCCGCAGGACATGCTCGCCGCGCATTACGCCGCGATCTCCGAGAAGGAAAGCATCAAGGCCGAGCCGCAGGGCATCGCGCTCATCGCCCGCGCGGCCGACGGCTCGGTGCGCGACGGTCTCTCGATCCTCGATCAGGCGATGGCGCTGGGCGGTGAAGCAATCACCGAAGCCGCGGTGCGCGACATGCTCGGCATCGCCGATCGCGGCCTGGTCTTCGATCTGCTCGAAGCGGCGCTCAAAGGCGATGCCGGCGCGGCGTTGGCGCAGATGAAATCGCTCTATGAGGGCGGCGCCGATCCGATCATCGTGCTGCAGGATTTGCTCGAGCTCGCGCATTTCCTGACGCGGCTGAAGCTCGCGCCCAATGCCGGCGAGGGCGACCCGGCGGTCGAAGGCGATCGCGCGCGTGGCCTGCCGCTGGCGCAGAAGCTCGGCATTCCCGCGCTCACCCGCGCCTGGCAGTTGCTGCTGAAGGGACTTGAGGAGGCGCAAGCCGCGCCCTCGCCACTGCAGGCGGCGGAGATGGTGCTGGTACGCCTCGCATACGTCGCCGATCTGCCGTCGCCGGCGGAGATCATTCGCGCGATGGACGGTGCGCCGGCGGCTTCGGCCGTCGCGTCTAGCTCTTCGCCGCGCGTCAGCGCCAGCCCCGCGCCGGTCGGTAACGGCGGCGGTGGGGGTTCCACCGTTGGTAGCCTCGCGATGCGCGAGGCTCCATCGCCGGCTGCCGCGCCGACCGTGCCGCAGCCGACGAGCTTCCTGCAGGTGGTCGAGCTCTTCGAGAAGAATCAGGAAGCGCTGGTGCGGGCGCAGCTTTATGCGCATGCGCATCTCGTGAGCTTCGAGATGGGGCGTATCGGCTTGCGGCTCGATGAAGGCGCGCCGCGCGATCTCACCAACAAGCTCGCGACCTTGCTGTCGCAATGGACCGGCCAGCGCTGGCTGGTCAGCATTTCGAGCGAGGAAGGCGAGCCGACGCTGAAAGAACAGGTCGAAGCACGCGCGCAAACGATGAAAAGCGAGGCGGCGAGCGATCCGCTGGTGCGCGCCGTGCTCGATGCTTTCCCCGGCGCGCGCATCGAAAGCGTGCGCGAGACCGTGGCACCGCCGGCCGAGCCGATGCCCGATGCCGACGAGCTTCCCGATGAAGAGGATGTGTTATGAAAAATCTCGGCCAGATGATGAAGCAGGCGCAGGAGATGCAGGCGCGCATGGCCGAAATGCAGGCGAAGCTGGCCGAGGTCGAGATGAGCGGCAGCGCCGGCGGCGGCATGGTGCAGGTGACGCTCAACGGCAAGGGCGAGATGCGTCGCGTGAAGATCGACAAGGCGCTAATGGTGCCGGACGAGAGCGAAGTGCTCGAAGACCTCATCGTCGCCGCGACCAACGACGCAAAGAGCCATGTCGAGGCGCATCTGCAGCAAGAGATGTCGAAACTCACCGGCGGCCTGCAATTGCCGCCTGGCATGAAGCTGCCGTTTTAGGAGCTGCCAGCTATTAGCTTTCAGCTTTCAGCTTTCAGCTTTAGAATTCATCAGTGGTCTCACCGTCTTCACTCCATTCGTCACCCGCGGACTTGTTCCGCGGGTCCATGGATTGCCGGGACAAGCCCGGCAATGACGAAAAGGGTCGTAGTGCGGCTGAAAGCTGATAGCTGACCGCTGATGGCTTCTTCCCCCACCCAGCTCGACAACCTCATCCAGCTTCTCGCGAAGCTGCCCGGGCTCGGGCCGCGTTCGGCGCGGCGGGCGGCGTTGTTCCTGATCAAGCGGCGCGAATCGCTGATGGAGCCGCTGTCGCTCGCATTGGCCGATGCGGCGCGCGCGGTGAAGCCGTGCTCGCT
>DATMZZ010000007.1:0-9387 GCA_035573175.1 Allostellaceae bacterium | reverse complement strand
CGAAGCTGGCGCGATAACGCCTCGGCGCCGCCTCGTTGAGCAGCGCGATCGTATTGGGAATGGCGCCGCCGATGCCGAGACCGGTGATGAAGCGCCAGACCATGAGCTGCTCCAGCGAGCCGGCAAAGGCGGTGCCCAGCGCGGGCAGGCTGTAGAACAGCACCGACAAGATCACACCGAGCCGCCGGCCGTAACGATCGCCGATATAGCCGAAGATGAGGCTGCCGAAGAACACGCCGATCGAGCCCCAGGCGAAGACCCAGCCCATGACGCTGCGTTCGCCGTGGAAAGCCCTAAGGATCGCCGGCGCAGCGACATTGGCCGAGCCCGTATCGGCGGCGTCGACGATGATGATCAGCGCACAGAGCAGGAAAGTGCCGAGATGGAAGGTGCTGAGCTTTTGCTTATCCAGCAGCTCGCCGATATCGACGGCTGTCGCCTGTGATGTCGCCACGCTGTCCTCCCCCAACTCATACGCCTTTGCGGCTTTTCTAAATTCTCGTCATTGCGAGCAAAGCGAAGCAATCCAGAATCCCATGTGTGACCCTGGATTGCTTCGTCGCTACGCTCCTCGCAATGACGGTAACTATTTGTACTGCGGCAAAATCCGCAGCGCGTTGTCGCGGTCGATCATCCTCAGCTCGTCGGCGGTGAAGACGCCGCTTTCGGCGACCTCCTTCGCGATTTCGTCCGGCTTGCCCCAGGGCACGTCGGTGCCGAAGACGATCCGGTCGATGCCGACGACTTCGCGCAGCGCCAGGAGCGGCGCGCGGGCATAGATCGCCGCGGTGTCGTAATAGAAGCGGCGCGCTTCGGGGATGAAGCCATTGGGCAGATTCTTGCGGAACTGTCCCTTGCCGGCGCGGGTGAAACGCACGAGCAGGAATGGCATCGTCCCGCCGCCATGCGACCAGATCATGCGCAGATCGGGCCAACGCTGCGACCGGCCGGATAGCACGATCTGTGCGATGCAGCGCGTCGTGTCGGTGCCATATTCGATCATGGAATCGCCGATGCCGGAGCTCGGCACCAGGAGATTGGTGCAGCACGTCGCGGTCGTCGGATGCGTATAGATCACTGCCTTGCGCCGATTGAGTTCGTCGAACACTGGATCGAAAGCCGGATCGCCGAGCCACTTATCGCCGTAGCTGGTGAAGAACACGATGCCGTCGGCCTTCAGCACGTCGAGACCATATTCGATCTCCTTGAGGCTGGCATCGATATCCGGCATCGGCAAGTTGACGAACATGCCGAAGCGCTTGGGATGGTCGGAGACTAGCCTCGCCGCGTAGTCGTTGCAGACACGCGTCAGCTTCTTCGACGCCGCCGGGTCGCCGAACCAGAGGCCTGGCGTGGTGATGGATGTCAGAGCGACCTGCACGCCGCCGCGATCCATCTCGTCGAGCGATTGTTGCGGCGTCCATTCCCGCGTTTCCTTGGTCAGGATGCCTTTGGGATCAAGTTCCGCGATATAGCCAGGCGGCGAGATGTGGTGGTGAACGTCGATACGATTAGGCCCAGCAGCCATGATGCGGATGATCCTCCCCCAACGCGCGCCGACGGGCGCGCTTTCACCGAAGTATCGCAAGGCGGGATGCGGCGGGCAAGCGGACGAGCCACCCTGAAGCGCTGCGCCGGCCGCGCTTACAGGGGACGGCAAATCCGCTAGGATCGCGCCGCATTGGGAGGGTTTCGCATGAATCGGGCCGAACGGATCGAACGCGTGTTGCGCCGTATGGCGGCGGAGCGGATTGACACGCTCATCGCGCTGTCGAACGCCAAGCATCATCTGGCGCGGATCAACCTCGCCGCGCATCTCATGGGCTATCGCGCGCTTGCCGAAAGTGCCTTTGTGCTCCGCGCCGACGGCACGCAGCGGCTGATCATCACCCCGGCCTACGACGCCGAGCGCGCATCGCTGCGGCAACCGGAGGTGCCGCTCACGGCGAGCGACGATCTCGCCGCGGCGCTCGCCGAGCTGCTGCGTCAGCGCGCGCCCGGCCGCATCGCGACCACCGGCCTCGGCGCGATGCCGCACAATCTCGCCGTGCGGCTGCTCGACATCGTCGGCAAGGACGCGGTGCCGTTCGACGACGCGGTGAACGAGGTCACGGCCCCGAAGACCGACGAGGAACTCGAGAACGCGCGTAAAGCCGTCGCGATCGCCGAGCAGGCGCATGAGCATATGCTCGCCGTCGGTCGGGCCGGCATGCGCGAATGCGACCTTGCCGTCGAAATGAACCTCTATGCGAAAGAGCTCGGCGCCAACGACAACTTCCTGATGCTCAGCGCCGGGCCGCATCAATTGGGCGTCGGCGCATCGAGCAACCGGCCGCTCGCGCGCGGCGACGTCATTATCGCGGAATCGACGCCCGCCTATGACGGGCAGTTCGGACAAATCTGCCGCAGCGCCTCGGTCGGTCCAGCGTCGAATGTTTTGGTGGACAAATACGCGCTCCTCGTCCGGGCGATGACCGCAGGCATCGAAAAAATCCGCCCCGGCGCGACGGTCTCCGATGTCGCCGGCGCGATCGACGTGGTGATGACCGAGGCGGGCTACGAAAAATATAACCACCCGCCCTATCTGAACCGGCGCGGCCATGGCATGGGCACGGGCTCGATCGCGCCGGGCGACATCGACGTCGAGAATCACACGGTGCTCGAAGAGGACATGGCCTTCGTTGTCCATCCCAATCAATACCTGCCGGAGACGGGCTACCTGCTGTGCGGCGAGCCGGTGCGTGTGACGGCGACCGGCTACGAAGCGCTCAGCAAGAAATGGGCCGAGATGGATTCGGTGAAGGGCTAATCATGCAGATCCTTGAATCGACGCTCCTCACCGGTCCCTATGATTGGGACGAGCACGTGCTGCCGCGCAGCGAGTATGAGCCGCGGATCGAGCGCGTGCGCGCGGCGATGGCGCAAGCGGGCGCTACGATGCTCGCCGTCTTCGGCCATCCGGGCAATTCCGGCGCGCTTGCCTATCTCACAAACTTCACGGCCAAGGTCGGGCCGGCGATGGCGCTCGTGCCGCGCGAGGGGCCGCTGCGCATCCTCGCCTCCGGCACACCCAAGATGATGGATACCGCGAAGCTTCTCACCTGGGTCGAGGATGTACGGCCGCTGGGCAACGCGACGAAGACGGTCACCGAGTTCGTCGGCGACGGCAATACGCTGGCCACCTGGGGTTTCGGTGCGCTGCCGCAGGGGCTCTATGGCGGCATCGCCAAAGCGATGGCGCCGCGCGCGCTGGTTTCGCTCGATCAAGTCATGGATCCGGTGCGGCGGCGCAAATCGCCGCGCGAGCTCGAGCTGATACGCGGCGCGGCGCGGTTTCTGACGGCCGCGACGGACGCTTTTGCCGCGAGCGTGCGCGCGGGCAAAGGCGTGCGCAGCGCCGGGCTGGCGGCGGAGCGCGCCGCCATCGCCGCGGGCGCGCAGGATGCACGCGCCATGGCGAGCCTGTCGCCCGGCGGCGTGCCGCTGCCGCTCGATGAGGTGAGCGACGAGCGCGTGCTCGATCCCGCCAATGCCGGCATCGCCGTGCAGAATTACGGCTATTGGGCATCGGGCACTGTGACTGTCGCGCACCAGCCCGGTCCGGCACGCGTCCGAGCGCGCGACGCGCTCGCCGCCGCTCTCGCCGCCGCGCGCGCCGGGGCACAGCTACCGGACGGCATTGCCGCGAACGCGATCGGCCTCTCGCTCGAAGAAGGACCGTCTGGCGCTCCCCTCGAAGCCGGCGCGGTTTACGCGGTGACCAGCCGCGCCACGGAGGGCGGCGAAACGACCTATGCCTCGGCGCTCGTCGCGGTTACCGACAAGGGCTGCGACGTGTTGTGGCAGGAACCGGCATGAGGGCGTCTATCGTCCGGCGTGGCTGATCCTTCATGAGCGGCGTCAACGCGCTCGATCTGCGCGGCATCACCTGCACCTTTCCAGCCGCCTCAAGAGACGCCGAGCCTTACACCGCCGTGCGCGATGTCGATCTCTCGCTCGGTGACGGCGAATTCGTCGCCATTGTCGGCCCGACTGGTTGCGGCAAGTCGACCTTGCTCAATGTCGCGGCCGGATTGCTGCCGGCGAGCAGCGGCGCGGTGCAGGTCTTCGGCGAGCCGCTCAAGGCCATCAACAGCCGCGCCGGCTACCTGTTTCAGGCTGAAGCGCTGCTGCTTGGTCTCCTTTTCGCGCTCAACGATACCCTCGCGGCGATCTTCGACCCCTTCATCAAAGGGCTCAATTCGATGCCACGCCTCATCATGGCGCCGATCTTCGCCGTATGGTTCGGCCTCGGCATCTGGTCGAAAGTCGCGCTCGGCGTGACGCTCGTCTTCTTCGTCGTGTTCTTCAACCTGTTCCAGGGCATCCGCGAGGTGAGCCCGGTGCTGCTCGCCAATGCGCGCATGCTGGGCGCCAGCCGGTATCAGCTCATCCGCCGCGTCAACACCCCCTCGGCCCTGAGCTGGGTGTTCTCGAGCCTTCACCTCTCGGTCGGGCTGGCCTTCGTCGGTACGGTGATCGGCGAATATCTCGGCTCCTCCGCCGGCGTCGGCTATCTCATCCTCGAAGCCGAAGGCACCTTCGATATCGAGACGGTGATCGCCGGGGTCATTCTGCTGACGGCTTTTGCACTGACCCTCGACTATCTGATCAGCATCGTCGAGACATCGCTCCTCAAATGGCAGGCGAAATGACGGCCGCCCGGCTCGACATCGCCTTCCACGCGCCGGCGCATTCGACGACCTTCACCGCGGGTCTAAAACCCTTCGCCGAAGCGGTGATGCGCGACGCACCCGATGCGGTCGAGATCGCGCTCCATCCCGACGGCACGCGTGGCGGCTTGCTCACCACGCAGGTTCAGTTGCTAGAGAGCGGCGGCGCCGATGCGGCCTTCGTCATCCCCGGCTTCACGCCCGAGCGCTTTCCCGACAATTTCGTCTTCGGCATTCCCGGACTTTTCCGCGATATTACCGAGGCGACGCTGACCTATAGCCGTGTCGTCACTGCCGGCGCGCTGCGCGGCTATGGCGATTTCCATGTCATCGGCGCTTTCTGTACCGAGCCGTTCACGCTGCATGCGGCAAAGAAACTCACCTGTCTCGCCGATCTCAAAGGTATGAAGCTGCGCGCCGCCAACGGCGCAGACGAGATCATGCTGAAGCAGCTCGGCGCCGATGCGCGGATCGTCCCCGGCGACCGCATCGTTTCGGCGATCGAGAGCGGCGAGATCGACGGCACGACCTTGCATATTGGGCCGCTTTACGATCTCGGTGTCGATCGCGTCACGATCTACGATTATCTGCTGCGCCTCGGCTGCGCGCCGCTGTTGATCCTGAGAACAAGCGCAGCCTCGATCGGCTGCCCGCAGCGGCGCAGGAAGCGATCCGCCGCCATAGTGGCGAGGCTTATGCGCAGAATTACGCGCGCCGGGTCGCCGCGCATCACGACGTCCTCCTGGCCAAGCTCAAAGCCGATCAGCGGCGCACCCGCACCGAGCCGCCGGCGGCTGAGGTCGAAGCGTCGAACGCCGCGTTCAAGCCGATCATCGATGCCTGGCTGGCCAAGGATCCGCGCCATGCGCGCATTCTCGATGCGGTGAAGGCCGAGGTCGCGAAACTCCGCGCCGGCGCTTAGCCGGGCGCGCGACGCGGTGCCGGCGCCGGCCGCGCGGCAGGACGACGCGTTTCGAGGCGATTGCCAAGGGTGCGGCAGAGACCAGCGACGCCTTCCGGCATCAGATACATCGCCGCGATCAGCACGATGCCGTAGACCGCCCAGGGCGCAGCGTCGGAAATCTCGCTGGCGACATTGGGGACGAATTCGATGAAGACCGCCCCCACCGCCGCGCCCGGAATCGAAGCGACACCCCCGACGACGATGCCGACGAGGAAACTCAAGCTCAGGAAGATCGGGAAGCTGTCAGGTGCGACGAATTGTGTGATGATGGCGCTGAGCGAGCCGGCGATGCCGGCATACATCGCGCTGACGCCGAAGGTCGCGGTCTTGTAGAAGGCGTTGTCGATGCCCATCGCGCCGGCGGCCATGGCATGGTCGCGGATCGCGACGATGGCGCGGCCGGTACGCGCGCGCAGCAGATTCCAGCCGACGATATAAAGCGGGATCGCGATCGCGAGGCAGAAGAAATAGAGCCACTGATCCTGGTCGAGCGGCAGCACCGGCGAGTCCGGCTTATCGAACATGATGCCCTGCACGCCGCCGGTCAGCGGCGCGACGCGATTATAGTTCAAGAGCTGCGGCGTCGCGACGGCGAGCGCGAAGGTCGGCAGCGCGAGATAGAGGCCTTCGAGGCGCAACGCCGGCAAACCGAAGAGAAAACCGACGACGAGACAGAGCGCGCCGGCGATCGGGATTGTCATCCAATAGGGCATGCCAACCTTCGTGACGAGGATCGCCGTCGTATACGCGCCGATCGCGAAAAACGCACCGTGGCCGAGCGAGATCTGACCGTTGTAGCCGATCAGAAGATTGAGGCCGAGCAGTGCGACGGCGTAGACGATCACCATCGTCGCCTGGAAGGTGTGATAGGAGCTGAGCACAAAAGGCAGCGCGAGCAGCACAACGGCGAGCGCCGCGAAGCCGGCGGTGTTGATCTGGCTGCGGCTCATACGCGCGTCACCACGGTGCGGCCGAAGAGGCCGGAGGGTCTGAGGAGCAGCACGCCGACGATGATCACCAGCGCGACGCTGAGCTTGATCTCGGTGCCGACGACATAAGCTCCGGCGAGATTCTCGAGCACGCCGACCACGAAGCCGCCGATCACCGCGCCCAAGGGGCTGGTGAGACCGCCGAGCAGGGCCGCGGCGAAAGCGTAGAGCAGGATGCCGCCCATCATATTGGGATCGAGATAGACGATCGGCGCCGCCATCATGCCGGCGACGGCGCCGATAACGCTGGCGAGGCCCCAGCCGAGCGCCAGGATCCAGCCGGTGCGAATACCGACCAGTTGGCTCGAAACCGGATTCTGCGCCACGGCGCGCATCGCGAGCCCCAGAGCCGTGAATCGGAAGAAGGCGAAAACCAGGATGAGCAGCGCGAGGGTGACCGTGATCATCCCGACCTGATGCGCCGACATGAAACGGCTGGCATACCAGGCATTGGCCGGGAACGGGCTCGGAAAGCTCTTGATATCGTAGCCATAGATCCAGCCGGCCACGCTATTGAGGACGAACAACAGTCCGACGAAGACGACGACGACGGTCAGCACCGGCTTGTCCTCGATCGGTCGAATGATGATGCGTTCGATCGCGGCACCAGCGATGAATGAAAGGACGAGCGTCAGCAGGAACGCCGCCCAATAGGAGAAGCCGCCTTGCATCAAGGTCCAGGCGAGGAAGGCCGAGAACATCGCGAGCTCGCCCTGGGCGAAATTCACGTGATGCGTCGCCTGATAGATCATCACGAGGGCGAGCGCGATGCTCGCATAGAGACCGCCGGTCGCGAGGCCGGACAGAAGTTGATTGAGAAAATTCTCCACCGTGCCTCACTGATTCGCAAAAACACGCGTCATTGCGGACAACTGCTTCGTCGCGCTCCACGCTTCTCGCAATGACGAAAAAGCGGCATCCTACCCCTCACCCTTCGACCGGTTTGCCGACCAATTCCCAGCGCGTGCCGTCATAGCGCTTCAATTGCAGCGTGTGGATCGGGAAATAATCCTCGGCGCTAGTATTGAGCGTGATGCCAGGCAGCAGCAACGGTATCGCCACGTTGTGCAGGCTGGTCGCGACCTTCATGATGTTGTCGCGCGTCAGATCATCGCCCGCGCGTTTCAGCACTTCGACCATGGTCTGCGCGGAGATATAGCCCAGCGGCGACGCACGGTCGGACGCCCGATCCTGCTCTGGCACGTATTTGTCCACCCAGGCCAGATAATCTTTGACCGCCGGATCATTCGCCCACACAGGGTTGGTCGGATCCTTGGTGCTCTCGGTCGACATCAGGCCTTTGAGCTTCTCGTCGCCGACCGGGCCGATCACGCTCTTGGCCGTCGCCACATAGGGAATGAACAACAGCAGATTCTCGCCGCCCTGATCGCGCGCGGCGGAGACCGCCTGCGCTGCCGCGCGGCTCTGCGCCATCAAATAGAGCGTATCGGCGCCTGCCGCTTTCAAGGACAGAATCTGCGATGTGACCGTCGGATCGGTTACCGCATAGCTCACCTTCGCCACCACCATCGTCGCCGCCTTGTCACCCAGAGCATCGAGGAAAGGCTGGAGATGATCGGTGCCGAAATCGTCGTCCTGATAAAGGATGCCGATCTTCGCGTTCGGTTTTTCGGTCAGGATGTAGCGTGCAATGACCCGGGATTCCGCCGCGTAGCTCGACTGAAAGCCCATCGTCCACGGATATTTCTTCGGATCGATCAGGCTGTACGAGCCGGTGGTGACGAAGAGCTGCGGCACCTTCTTGCTGTTCAGGTAGGGCCGCACGGCGACATTGGTCGGCGTGCCGATCTGGCCGTACATCAGCAGCACCTTATCCTGCTCGACGAGGCGGCGCGTCTGCTCGACCGTCTTCGGCGGCTGATAGCCGTCGTCGAGCGCGATGAAATTGATCTTGCGGCCATTGACGCCGCCCTGATCGTTGATCATCGCGAAATAGCCGGCCATCTGCCGCTGGACCGGGCTGGTCGATGAAACCGGACCCGAAAAGGCCCAGGTCGTGCCGAGCTTGATCTCGGTATCCGAGGCGCCGGGATCGTATTTCCCCGCGGCAACAGCCCGCTCCGCGGCAAAAGCCGAGACTGCAACGATTGCGAACGCGATGACAAAGCGCTTCATGGCATGCCTCCCGCGATAATCGTTTCGTTTGTCGCTTATCCGCGACTTGCGAAAAGTATCCAGCGGCGGCGCGCCCGTATTTTCAACGGAAAAAGAACAATAAATATTTATGCAATCTCGTAGAGCTTCTGCGGCGTCTTGTGCAGCCGCTCGGGCCCGTTCGGCCCGATGAGGAAATTGTTCGTGTTGCTCATGAAATTCTTGTTCACGACCATGGCGGCGTGGAGGCCGATATTCATGTTCTCGCGCACCTTCATGGTCTCGTCCTGGCGGATCAGCGGCCGCTCGACCATCTCATAGCCCTGGCCGTGGCAGAGGATGCGCTTCTCCTCGGGCAGCTTATGCGCGCGCATGAAGTCGTTATGCGCCGCGAAGACCTCGGCGCAGGCGGCGCCCGGCTTCATGCGGTCGAGCACGTTCTGCTCGGCGGCGAGCACCATCGCATGCGCGTCGATCACCTCTTGCGGCGCCTTGCCCATCACGGCGAAGCGGAAAAGATGAGTATAGAAGCCGGCGGGACCGTTGCACTCGATCATGACGCCGACGACATCGCCCTTCCCGATCGTGCGACCTTGCATATATTTCG
>DATMZZ010000006.1:0-5546 GCA_035573175.1 Allostellaceae bacterium | reverse complement strand
ATGTTTAAGGAAATTGCTCATTATGAGCATAAGGCATTAAGGGAAAAACCGCCGTGCCTGATACTGCGCTGCTCTACGACCGCGTTAAAACCTTCATTCCGCCGATGGAATGGGGCGTCTTTGCCGGTGATATCGAGGCGATCCTGGCGCTGAAACGTCAGCGCAATGCCGTCCTGCTGGCGCACAACTACCAGACCCCCGAGATCTTCCACTGCGTCGCCGACATTACTGGTGACAGCCTCGCCCTGGCGCGCGAGGCGCAGAAGACCGAGGCCTCGGTCATCGTGCTGGCCGGCGTCCATTTCATGGCCGAGACAGCCAAGCTGCTCAATCCCGAGAAGACGGTGCTGATCCCGGACATGCGCGCCGGCTGCTCGCTCGCCGAATCGATCACGGCCGAGGATGTGCGGCTGATGCGCCAGCGCTATCCCGGCCGGCCGGTGATCACCTATGTGAACACCTCGGCCGCGGTGAAGGCGGAAAGCGATATCTGCTGCACCTCGGGCAATGCGAAGAAGGTCGTCGAGTCCTTGGGCGTGCCCGAAGTGATCATGCTGCCGGACGAGTATCTGGCGCAGAACGTCGCCAAGGAGACGAAGGTCAAGATCATCGCCTGGAAAGGGCATTGCGAAGTGCATGAGCGCTTCACCGCAGCGGAAATCCGCGAGCTGCGCGCGAGCCATCCGGGCGTCGTCGTGCTGGCGCATCCGGAATGCCCACCCGATGTCGTGGCCGAGGCGGATTTCGCCGGCTCGACCGCGGCGATGAGCGACTATGTCGCCGAGCGCCACCCGCGTCGCGTTGTGCTGATGACCGAATGCTCGATGAGCGACAATGTCGCGCTCCAGCACCCGACCATCGAATTCGTGCGGCCGTGCAATCTTTGCCCGCATATGAAGCGCATCACCCTGCCGAAGATCCGGCAGGCGCTCGAGACGATGCAGCATGAGGTGACGATCGATCCGGCGCTCGCCGCTCGCGCGCGTCTCGCGGTCGAGCGCATGCTCGCGATCCGCTGAGGCAGCCATGACAGTGCCGCCGCTGCCGCGCTTGATGATCGAAGACCAGGTGCGCGCGGCGCTCTTGGAAGACCTCGGTCGTGCCGGCGATATCACCACCGATGCCATCATTCCGCCGAGCGAGAAAGCGAAGACGGCGCTGGTCGCGCGCAAGCCGGGTGTTGTCGCCGGGCTCGATGTCGCGCTGTTCGCCTTCGAGCTGATCGATCCGACGATCAAGGCGCATGTCGAGAAACCCGATGGCAGCCGCCTCGCCAGGGGCGATACCATCGCGACCATCGCCGGCCCGGTGCGCGGCATCCTCACCGCCGAGCGCGTGGCGCTGAATTTCCTCTGCCATCTTTCGGGCATTGCCTCGGCGACGCGCGGCGTGGTCGATGCGGTCGCGGGCACCAAGGCGCGTGTCATCTGCACGCGCAAGACCATCCCTGGAATGCGCAACCTTCAGAAATATGCGCTTCGTGTCGGCGGCGGCTTCAATCACCGCTTCGGTCTCGATGACGCCGTGCTGATCAAGGACAATCACATCGCCGCCGCCGGCGGCATCAAGCCGGCGGTGGAGCGCGTCCGCGCCGCGATCGGCCATCTCGTCAAGATCGAGATCGAAGTCGACACCTTCGCGCAGCTCGACGAGGCGCTCGCGGTCGGCGCCGACGCGATCCTGCTCGACAATATGGGCGTCGAGCAGATGCGCGAGGCCGTCCGCATCGTGAAAGGTCGCGCTATCACCGAGGCCTCCGGCGGCATCACCCCGGCGACCGCGCCGGCGATCGCGCAGGCGGGCGTCGATCTCCTCTCGCTCGGCTGGCTCACGCATAGTGTCCAGCAGCTCGATATCGGGCTGGATTATTTGTGAGCAAATTCTACGGCCTCGACGAATTCGAAGAGGGCTCTCGAGTCAAGATCGCGTCGCACAGCTCGCTAGAGGCTTTTCAGCGCGATTGGCGATTGCACCACCCCTTGCAGGATGAACAACTCGATTATGCTGATCATGATGCCAAAGTGAGCTCAGCAACGATGTATCACGGCGGCGATATTTTATACGTGCTCGAAGGCGTACCGGGCGTTTGGCATCAATCTTGTCTAGTTGCGGAGTTGTAGATCGTTTCGTTGGGTATCCCAGCGCGCCGACTCACCCTTACCCATTACGTCACCCGCGGACTTGTTCCGCGGGGCCATGGATTGCCGGGACAAGCCCGGCAATGACGATAAAAAAAGTGGACTGATCGGTTTCTCTCCTCGTTTGCGCTATGATGCGCGCATGAAATCGCGCTGGAACGATGACGACGCGGAAGGGATGGTACGGCGTTATGCCCAGCAGGGCATCGGTCGCGATCTCGCTTTGCGCGTCTATACCTCGCGGCTCCTCGGCCGGGATCCGCTGCTTGTGCTGCATGGCGGCGGCAATACCTCGGTGAAGACGAAGGCAACCGATCTCGCCGGTGATGAGGTCGAGGTGCTCTGCGTCAAAGGCTCGGGCTGGGACATGGCCGATATCGAGCCTGCCGGTCTGCCCGCGGTGCGGATGAAGCCGCTCCTCAAATTGCGCGAGCGCGACACGCTCTCGGACGAAGACATGGTGCGCTATCAGCGCGCCAATCTCCTCGACCCCGGCGCACCGAACCCCTCGGTCGAGACGCTGCTGCACGCGTTCCTGTCGCTGAAATATGTCGATCACACGCATTCGACGGCGGTGCTGAGCCTCGCCGATCAGCCGAACGCGCCGGAGCTCTGCGCCGAGATTTACGGCAAGCGCATGGGCTATGTGCCCTACATCATGCCGGGCTTCGCGCTCGCCAAGAAAGCAGCGGAGGTATTCGAGGCCGATCCGGCGGTCGAAGGGCTGGTGCTGGCGAAGCACGGCATCTTCACCTTCGGCGGCGATGCGCGCGAAGCCTATGAGCGCATGATCGCGATGGTGACGCGCGCCGAAGAACGGCTCGCCAAGAATCGCAAGAGCGTCTTCGCCGCCGCGCCCTTGCCGAAGATGCTGGCGAGTGTCGCTTCGATAGCGCCGCTCCTGCGCGGCGCTTGCGCCGAGCACGATACGAAGAGAGAAGGCGGGTGGCGCCGGCTGGTGCTCGATTTCCGCACCAACGCGCAGATCATGGCCTATGTAAGCGGCGCCGAGGTAAAGCGCTATTCGCAGCAGGGCGTGGTGACGCCCGACCACACGATCCGCACCAAGAACATCCCGCTGGTCGTGCCGGCGCCCGATGCCAGTGATCTCGCCGGCTTCCGTGCCGCGGTGCGTCAGGCGGCGGCTGATTTCGTTTCCGCCTATCACGCTTATTTCAAGCGCAATAACGAAGGCCGCGAGCCGGGCAAGCGCGCGCTCGATCCACTGCCACGCGTCGCGCTGGTGCCTGGCGTCGGGCTTTTCGGCATGGGCCGCAGCAAGAAAGACGCGTCGATCGCTGCCGACATCGCCGAGAACACGGTGCTGACCATCACCGATGCGGAAGCCATCGGCCGCTTCGAAGCGCTGCCCGAAAGCGAGCTTTTCGAGATGGAATATTGGTCGCTCGAGCAGGCCAAGCTCGGCAGCGTCGCCGAGAAGCCGCTCGCGGGGCAGGTCGCGGTCGTCACCGGCGGCGCCGGCGCGATCGGCGCGGCTTGCGCCAAGCTCTTCAAGGACAACGGCGCCGAGATCGCGGTGCTTGATCGCGATGGTCCGGGCGCGCAAGGCGTCGCAAAGAAGCTCGGCGGCGCCGCGCTCGGCCTTCAATGCGATGTGACCGATGACGCTTCGGTGCGCGACGCTTTCGAGAAAATCGCCGCGCATTTCGGCGGGCTCGATATCCTCATCTCCAATGCCGGCGCGGCCTGGCAGGGCAAGATCGGCGCGGTCGAAGAAGCCGTGCTGCGCGAAAGTTTCGAGCTCAATTTCTGGTCGCATCAGCGCGTGGCGCAGGCCGCGGTGAAGATCATGCTGGCGCAAGGGACGGGCGGCTGCCTGCTGTTCAACGTCTCGAAACAGGCGATCAATCCCGGTCCCGATTTCGGGCCCTACGGTTTGCCGAAGGCGGCGACGCTCTTCCTGTCGCGGCAATACGCGCTCGATTACGGCAAGGACGGCATCCGCGCCAACGCGGTCAATGCCGACCGCATTCGCAGCGGCTTGCTGACGCCCGAGATGATTGCCGAGCGCTCCAAGGCGCGTGGCCTCAGCGAGAAAGATTACCTCTCCGGCAATCTCCTCGGCCGCGAAGTCACCGCCGAAGATGTCGCGCAGGCTTTCCTGCACCAGGCGCTGTCGCTCAAGACCACGGCGGATGTGACGACGGTCGACGGCGGCAACATCGCCGCGGCACTGCGCTAGGACGGCTCTCGCTCGTTATTCGCCGGCGCCCTTTCGAAATGCTGCTTGCGCATGGCAGTCACGCCATCGCGCTCGATGGCTAGCATGTTGTTCCTGTCGCACTCGCTATCCATGTGATGGCGAGGTTCGAAGACTCGCGACAGGAGACGATTGATGAGTTCGCTTACGATCACTCTGATCGGCGGCCCGACAGCGTTGATTGATATCGGTGGCTTCCGGCTTCTGACCGATCCGACCTTCGATGGGCCCAGCGAATACAGCTTGCCCTATACGACGCTGGTGAAGACGGCCGGCCCCGCGCTTGGCCCGGCTGATATCGGGACCGTCGATGCGGTGCTGCTGAGCCATGACCAGCATTTCGACAATCTCGATCACGCGGGTAGAGCGTATCTCGGCACGGTACCTCGCGTGCTGACGACACAAGCCGCGGCGCAGCGGCTGGGCGGCCAAGTGGAAGGGCTGGCACCTTGGCAAAGCGTCGCGCTGACAAAACCCGATGGCCAGCGGCTCACGATTACATCAACGCCGGCACGTCATGGTCCCGCAGGCATCGAGCCGATCGCAGGCGATGTGACCGGCTTCGTCTTGCAGATCGATGATCCGGCCACGCCGCCGGTCTACATCACCGGCGACACGGTCTGGTATGCGGGTGTCGCCGAAATCGCGCGACGCTTTCAGGCGGGGCTGGTGATGCCCTTTGCCGGCGCGGCGCAAACGCGCGGCGCGTTCCATCTCACCATGGACGTCAACGACGCGATCGAGACCGCGACCGCTTTTCCCGATGCGCTGGTCGTCCCGCTGCATTGCGATAGTTGGCGGCATCTGACCCAAAGCGCCGACGATCTCCAGCGCTCCTTCGATGCGCTCGGTCTCGGCAAGCGACTCCTCATGCTGAAGCCCGGCGTGCCGACCGCGATCCCACTGCGCTCCCTGACGTGACGACGGTCGCGCGATGAGTCTTGGGCAGAATTTGCTCATGCGTGCCTTCGGTCGGCCGCGCGGTCTCCTCGGCCGGCTCGGGGGCCACATCATGGCGCGCCTCAATCAGGATTGCGCATCCTGGGTGATCGGTCTGCTTGACATCCAGCCGAGCGACAAAGTGTTGGAGGTCGGGTTCGGGCCGGGGCTTGCGATTGAGCATCTTGCGAACAGGGTGCGTCCCGCCGCTTTCGTCGCGGGGATCGACATATCGCGTGAGATGGTCG
>DATMZZ010000005.1:0-10189 GCA_035573175.1 Allostellaceae bacterium | reverse complement strand
CACGGTTGCGCGCCGAATACGGCGACGCCGCTTATCGCAGCTGGCTGCGCAATATGAGTCTCCAGGGTATCGAAGAGGGTCGTGCCAAGATCGCGGTGCCGACGCGGTTCCTGCGCGATTGGGTCGCGGCGCATTATGCCGATCGCATCCGCGCCTTGTGGAACGGCGAGAATAGCGGCGTCATTGCCGTCGATATCCTCGTCTCGGGCGCGGCGCCGCAGGTTGCGGCGACGGCCGAGCCGGCGTCCGAGGCCGCTCCCGAGGCCGTCGCCGAAACCGTCGACGAAAAAGACGTCAGCGCGCCGCTCGATCCGCGGTTCACTTTCGAGAATTTCGTCGTCGGAAAGCCGAACGAGCTGGCCCATGCCGCTGCGCGCCGCGTCGCCGAAGCGCAAAGCGCGCCGCAGCGCTCGGTGCCGTTCAACCCGCTCTTCCTTTATGGTGGGGTCGGGCTCGGCAAGACCCATCTCATGCATGCGATCGCCTGGCATATCCGGACCCATGCGCCGAAGCGGAAGGTCATCTATCTTTCGGCCGAAAAATTCATGTATCAGTTCATCCGGGCGCTGCGCTTCAAGGACACGATGGCCTTCAAGGAGCAGTTCCGCTCGGTCGATGTGCTGATGATCGACGATGTCCAGTTCATCTCGGGCAAGGACACGACGCAGGAAGAGTTCTTCCACACCTTCAACGCGTTGGTCGACCAGAACCGCCAGATCGTGATCTCGGCCGACAAATCGCCGACCGATCTCGAAGGCATGGAAGAGCGGATGCGCTCTCGCCTCGGTTGGGGTCTCGTCGCCGATATCCACCCGACGACCTACGAGCTGCGCCTTGGCATCCTGCAAGCGGCAGCCGAGCGGCGGAAGCTCCAGGTTCCGCTCAAGGTGCTGGAGTTCCTTGCCCACCGGATCACCTCGAATATCCGTGAGCTCGAAGGCGCGCTGACCCGGATTTACGCCCACACCCAGCTTGTCGGGCGCGAGGTCACGCTGGAGACGGCGCAAGAGGTGCTGCACGATCTGCTGCGCGCCAATGACCGCCGCGTCACCATCGACGAAATCCAGAAGCGCGTCGCCGAGCACTACAACATCCGCCTCGCCGATATGCATTCGGCGCGCCGCGCCCGCGCTGTTGCCCGCCCGCGTCAGGTTGCGATGTATCTCTGCAAGCAATTGACGCCGCGCTCGCTGCCCGAAATCGGGCGGAAATTCGGGGGCCGGGATCACACCACCGTGATGCACGCGGTACGCAAGATCGAGGAACTGCGGACCTCGGACCGGGCCATGGCCGAGGATATTGAGCTCCTGAAGCGGATGATCGAGAATTAGCGTCCTCGGTCGCTGCATTTCGCCCCGCCGGCGTCGGCCGCCGGGGCGTTCAGAAAAGCCCATAAAATAGGCATTTTCGGAACCTCTACCGCCCGACTCGGCACGCCTTGCCGGGTCCCGTCGGCGGTGGTGTCGGGGGCCCGTCTATGCTATTATTTTCCACCGTTCCGTGGCGCTTTTCAGGGGGGCGCTCGGGGCGGTTTTCCGGGTCTTCCGCAGGGAGATTCGGGTCGAAATCTCCGCCTCCAGCGAGCACCAACCGCGAACCATGAAACTCACAATTGAACGCGCCGCGCTGCTTCGCGCTCTCGGTCATGTGCAAAGCGTTGTCGAACGGCGCAACACCATTCCGATCCTCTCCAATGTCCTGTTGAAGGCTGAAGGCGCCAAGCTCGCGCTTTCCGCGACCGACATGGATATCGAGATGGTCTCGTCGCTGGCGGCCCAAGCCGGCAAGCCGGGCGCGACCACCGTGCCGGCGCATACGCTGTACGACATCGTGCGCAAATTGCCCGATGGCGCGCAGATCGAGCTCGAGACCACCGGCGAGAAGGGGCTGATGACCCTGCGCGCGGGCCGCTCGACCTTCACACTCTCCTGCCTGCCGCCCGAAGATTATCCGCTAATGGCAGGCGGCGAGCTGGCGCATAATTTTCTGCTCTCGGCCGCCGATCTGAAGCGGCTGATCGACCGCACGCGTTTCGCGATCTCGACCGAGGAAACGCGCTACTACCTCAACGGCATCTATTTGCATGCCGCGAAAAGCGACAAGGTCAACATGTTGCGCGCGGTGGCAACCGACGGCCATCGCCTGGCGCGGATGGAAATCCCGCTGCCCGAAGGCGCATCCGGGATGCCGGGCGTGATCGTGCCGCGCAAGACCGTGACCGAGCTGCGCAAGCTGCTCGACGAAATGGATCAAGACGTCTCGGTCGCGCTGTCCGATACGAAGATCCGTTTCACCTTTGCCGAAACGGTGCTGACCTCAAAGCTGATCGACGGCACCTTCCCGGATTACGACCGCGTCATCCCTTCGGGAAACGACCGCATCCTTGAGGTTGATTGCAAGCAATTCGCCGAGGCGGTCGATCGTGTCTCGACCATCTCGACCGAGAAAAGCCGCGCGGTGAAGCTCGCGATCGAGCGCGGCAGCCTGACGCTCTCGGCGACCAGCCCGGAGAACGGCACGGCGACGGAAGAGATCGAGGTACGCTACAGCGCACAGCCACTCGAGATCGGCTTCAATTCGCGCTACCTGCTCGACATTACCGAGCAGATCGAGGGCGATGGCGCGCGTTTTGCGCTTGCCGATGCGGCTTCGCCGACGGTCGTGCGCGACAGCGCCGATAGCAGCGCGCTCTATGTCCTCATGCCGATGCGAGTCTGAGGCCGTTTGGCATTGGCAGTGAGGGTGATCGCAACCGGGGCCGTACCGATCGAAGCACCCGCCGCACCGGCGGTGCCCGCGGTTGTGCGCATCGCGCTGCAGAATTTTCGCTCCTACGCCGCGCTGCAGCTCGATATTGCGGCGGCGCCGGTGGTGCTCTCCGGCCCGAACGGCGCCGGTAAGACCAATCTCCTCGAAGCGCTTTCCTTCCTTGCGCCCGGCCGCGGTATGCGCCGCGCCAAGCTCAGCGAGATCGATCGCCGCGGCGGCAGCGGTGCCTGGACGCTCTCGGTGCACCTCGCGACGACGGATGGGCTGATACAGATCGGCACCGGCCGCGACGCCGCGAGCGATAGCGGCGAGCGCCGCATCGTGCGGATCGACGGCGCGCCGGCGAAGACCCAGGCTGAGCTGGCGAAACTCGCGAGCTTCGTCTGGCTGACGCCGCAGATGGATCGGCTCTTCACCGAAGGTGCCGGCGCGCGCCGGCGCTTCCTCGACCGATTGGTGCTCGGCTTCGATCCGGAGCATGCCAACGCGCTCTCGGCTTATGAGCGGGCGATGCGTGAGCGGTTGCATCTGCTGCGCGACGGCCCGGCCGATGCGTCCTGGCTTGCGGCTCTCGAAGAGACCATGGCGGCGCAGGGCGTTGCGATCGCGGCGGCGCGGCGCGATGTGGTGCAGCGGATCGATCAAGCCTGCGCCGCTAATGCCGGCCCGTTTCCGCAGGCGCGGCTGGCGATGACAGGCGAGGTCGAGGCAGCGCTTGGCGCGATGCCGGCGCTCGCCGCCGAAGACGCGCTCCGCCAGCGCTTTGCCGAGCAGCGGCGTATTGATGCCGAAGCTGGCGTCACCACATATGGACCACACCGTTCCGATCTTCTCGTCGAGCATGTCGGCAACGGCATGCCGGCGCCGCAATGCTCGACCGGCGAGCAGAAGGCGCTGCTGCTGGCGATCCTGCTGGCGCAGGCGCGGTTGCTCGCGGCTGCGCGCGGCACGGCCCCGCTGATGCTGCTCGACGAGGTCGCGGCGCATCTCGATGCCGAGCGTCGCGCCGCGCTCTTCGCTGAACTCTTGGATCTCAAAACCCAGGCCTGGCTCACCGGTACGGATGCCGCCTTGTTCGCCGCGCTTTGCGGCAGGGCGCAGTTCTTCGCCGTGGCCGAGGCCCGCCTTTCACCGATGGATCGTTTCAGATGAGTGAACCTGCTACCCCCGATACACCGCGTTCCGACGAGACCTATGATGCGCAGTCGATCAAGGTGCTGCGCGGCCTCGATGCGGTGCGCAAACGCCCCGGCATGTATATCGGCGACACCGATGACGGCTCGGGCCTCCACCACATGGTCTACGAGGTCGTCGATAATTCGATCGATGAGGCGCTCGCCGGCTATTGCGACACTGTCAGGGCGACGCTGAACGGCGACGGCTCGGTCACCGTCGCCGATAACGGACGCGGCATTCCGGTCGATATCCATCAGGAAGAAGGCGTCTCCGCCGCCGAGGTCATCATGACCCAGCTCCATGCCGGCGGGAAATTCGATCAGAACTCCTACAAAGTCTCGGGCGGGCTGCACGGCGTCGGCGTGTCGGTCGTCAACGCGCTCTCCTCGACGCTCGAGCTGCGCATCTGGCGCGCCGGCAAAGAGCATTTCATGCGCTTCAAGGATGGCGACCCGGAAGCGCCGCTCGCCGTGGTTGGCGATGCCGGCGAGCGCACGGGCACCGAGGTGACCTTCTGGCCGAGCGACAAGACCTTCACCAAGCTCGATTTCGATTATCCGACCTTGGAGCATCGCCTGCGCGAGCTCGCCTTCCTCAATTCCGGCGTCACGCTGGAGCTGGTCGATGCGCGCGGCGTCGAGCCGAAATCGGTGAAGCTCCATTACGAGGGCGGGCTCATCGCCTTCGCGCAATATCTCGATCGCTCGAAACAAGCGCTGCATACGCCGCCGATCATGATGACGGCGGAGCGCGACGGCATCTCGGTCGAAGTCGCGATGGAATGGACCGACAGCTATCACGAAACGATGCTGTGCTTCACCAACAACATCCCGCAGCGCGACGGCGGCACGCATCTCGCCGGCTTCCGCGCCGCGCTGACGCGCACCATCAACAACTACGCCAATGAGAACGGGATCTCCAAGAAAGAGAAGATTCCGCTCACCGGCGAGGATATGCGCGAAGGCCTGACCTCGATCCTCTCGGTCAAAGTGCCCGATCCGAAATTCTCGTCGCAGACCAAGGACAAGCTGGTCTCGTCCGAGGTACGGCCGGTGGTTGAAAGCGTCGTCGCCGATAAGTTGCAGCAATGGCTCGAAGAGCATCCGGCCGATGCCAAAAAGATCGTCGCCAAGGTGGTCGAGGCCGCGGCAGCGCGCGAGGCGGCGCGCAAGGCACGCGATCTGACGCGGCGCAAAGGCGCGCTCGACATGGCGAGCCTTCCCGGCAAGCTCGCCGATTGCCAGGAGCGGGATCCGGCGCTTTGCGAGCTGTTCATCGTCGAGGGCGACAGCGCCGGCGGCTCGGCCAAGCAGGGCCGCGACCGCCGCTTCCAGGCGATCCTGCCGCTGAAGGGCAAGATCCTCAATGTCGAGCGCGCGCGTTTCGACAAGATGCTGAGCTCAGCCGAAATCGGCACGCTGATCGCGGCGATCGGCACCGGCATCGGTGCCGAGGAATTCGATCCGGAGAAGGCGCGCTATCACCGCATCGTCATCATGACCGACGCCGATGTCGATGGCAGCCACATCCGCACGCTGCTCCTGACCTTTTTCTTCCGCCAGATGCCGCAGCTCATCGAGAAGGGCTTCCTCTACATCGCGCAACCGCCGCTTTTCCAGGTGAAGCGCGGCAGCGCCAAGGCGGTCTATCTGAAACACGAAGCGGCGCTCGAGGAATACCGGATCGAGGCGGGTTTGCGCGATGCCGTCTTCACCCAACACGACGGTGTACAGCGTAAGGGCAACGATCTGCGCGCGCTCATTGATTATGCGCGGACCACGCGCAATCTGCTGCAGCCACTGTCGCGCAAGGTCGGCAGTTTCGATGTGGCTGAGCAAGCGGCGGTCGCGGGATTACTCAATCTCGCGGTCCTCGACGATCCAGCACAGCTAGCCGAGGCGGCGCGCTTTCTGGCGCAGCGACTCGATGGGCTGACACCACCGGCCGATCGCGGCTGGCGCGGCGAGGCGGTGGAGCACGGTTTCATCATCACCCGAACGCGGCACGGCGTCACGGAACGCTACGAGTTCGATGCGCAATTGTTGAAGAGCGCCGAAGCACGTCGTCTAGACGAGCGCACCGGCGATCTGCAAGAGGTCTACGCCAAGCCTGGCAAGCTCGTCGCCAAGGACAAGGAGTTCACGGTCAAAGGCCCCTGCTCGCTGATCGATGCGATCCTCGATCTCGGCCCCAAGTATGGCGATATTCAGCGGTACAAAGGCTTGGGCGAGATGAATCCCGAGCAGCTTTGGGAGACGACGCTCAATCCGGATGCGCGCTCGCTGTTGCAGGTGAAGGTGCCGCATGCGGCACAGGCGGAAGAGACCTTCTCAACGCTGATGGGCGATCTGGTCGAGCCGCGCCGCGACTTCATCCAGGCCAACGCCCTCGAAGTCGCCAATCTGGATGTCTGATTAGCGGCGTCCGTCCGGCCACGCGCCGGACGCGCTGACGCTCCAGCTCTGGCATCAATTCGTCGATCCGCTCGATGAGCCGCACGCCTTCCGGCCATTCGGCGGAAACCGCGCTATCCGGCGCCAGCGCATAGCTGCGAATGCCGGCGGCGGTCGCGGATTTCGCGCCGCTCGGCGAATCTTCCACCGCGATCGAAAGCTCGCGGGCGCAGCCGCTGCGCGCAAGCGCGATACGATAGGGCTCAGGCTCAGGCTTGCCGAGCACGATCTCATCGCCGCCGACCACGATATCGACGAACGACACAAGCCGCGTGCGCGTTAGCCAGGCGCGGCTGCGTGCGCCGGTAACGGGGGTGACCACGCCGACGCTCCAGCCGTTACGGAAAGCGGTCTCGACCGTCGTCGCGGCGCCGGACGCCGGCGCGATCTCGAGGAAAGCGGTGTCGATCAGCGGTACATAGCGGCGCTGCAAATCGGCGAGCGTGTAGGGCAGCGACCAGCGGCGCTTCAGGAGCGCGACGGCCATCGGCACGCTCATGCCGCCGATCGCGGCAAAGACCTCATCGCTGGGCGCGACACCACACAGCGCGGCGAAGCGATCGAAAGCGCTGCGCAGCGCGCGGGCGCTGTTCGCCAGCGTGTTCTCGAGGTTGAAGAAGATGCCGCGCCGGATGTTGCGGCTCATCCGAGCGCGTCCCAGGAAATCGGCTCGCCGCGGGCGATAGCGCGCCGCACCGGTTTGCCCATGATCTCGGAAAAATGGCGCGGTGGCAGGCCGTGGCCGGGACGGATGCTACGCACATTCGCCTGCGTCAGCTTTTCGCCGGCGGCGATATCGGCGACGGCGTAGAGCGAGCGGCGGAAGACGATCGACGGCTCTTCGCGCTTCGATGGGCCATATTTGATACCGCCGCGTGCGAGATAAGCCTCGCGGCAGGCTTTGACCAGGGCTTCGAGCTGATCGGGCAAACAGGAGAAGCTCGAATCCGCGGTCGCGGGCTCGCGCGTGTCGATGACGTGTTTCTCGACAATGCACGCGCCGATGCCGACAGCGATCGCCGCCGGCAAGGTCTCGACAGTATGGTCGGAATAGCCGATCGGCACGTCGAATTGCCGGATCATGTCGGCGATGGTCGCGAGATTGGCTTCGGCCGGATCGGCGGGGTAGGCGCTGTTGCAGCGAAGCAGCGCGATCTCTTTGCCGCCGCCGCGCTTGGCCGCGTCGTAAGCGATCTGAATATCCGCCAGGGTGCAGAGACCGGTCGAGATGATCACCGGCTTGCCGGTCGCGGAGCAGGCGGCGATGAGATCCGTGTCGACGGCCTCGAAAGACGCGATCTTGTACGCAGGCGCGTCGAAGCTTTCGAGCAGCGCCAGCGATTCCTTGCAGAAGACCGAGGCGAAAGCCGGAATGCCGCGCGTCTTGGCATGGGCGAAGAGCTCGGGGAACCAGGCGTAGGGCGTTGCCGCGTCCTGGTAGAGCGCATGGAGGCGCCAGCCCCTCCACGGGTTGTCGCCCTGGATGAGGAAATCCTTGCGCTCGCTATCGAGGGTTAAGCTATCGGCGGTATAGGCCTGGAACTTCACCGCATCGGCGCCCTTGTCGGCGGCGATGTCGATGATGCGCTTGGCGCGCGCGAGATCGCCGCCGTGATTGGCGGAGACTTCGGCGATGATATAGGGCGGCGCGTCTGGACCGATTCGGCGGCCGGCGATGGTGATGGATTGCACGGGGACTCGTACCCTGTTCGCTATCCCTAAAAGCTTCGCCCCTTATGCTTAAAAAGCGGTGAACAGCACCCGTAAATGGCAGTCGATCAAGGGTTTTGACCCGCGCCGCGGGCGGGCGGTAACATCGCGGCCAGCAAAAAAGGGAGACTTTCTTCATGGACGATTCGCCGTTTCCGTCGACCGGGCAGCAGGGCACCGAAAGCGCTGCCGAGGTATTGCTGCGCTCCCTGAAATCCCACGGCATCGATCATCTGCTGGTCAATCCGGGTACCGATTTCGCGCCGCTGATCGAGGGGATCGTTCACAGCCAGCACAAAAACGCGTCGATCCCGAAGACGATGGTGATCACGCATGAGAATTGCGCCGTCGCCATGGCGCATGGCTATTACATGGTCACCGGCAAGCCGCAGGCGGTGATGGTGCACACCAATGTCGGCACGGCGAATACGCTGAACTGTCTCGCCGATGCCTGCCGCGAGAATGTGCCGATCCTCTTGATGGCCGGCCGCAACCCGATCACCGAGCAGGGCGTGCTGGGCTCGCGCGGCGGGCCGATCCATTGGGGCCAGGAAATGTTCGATCAGGCCGGCATGCTGCGCGAATTCGTCAAATGGGATTACGAGATGCGCCTGCCGATGCAGGCCGACGAACTCGTGCCGCGCGCCCTCGAAGTGATGATGACCGCGCCGCGCGGCTCGGCTTATCTGACCCTGCCGCGCGAGGCGTTGGGCGGCATGTTCCCGCCGACCAACCGGCCGGACAAGCCGCGGGTCCATCCCTCGCAGCCCTATCCTGATCCGAATGCGGTGAAGACCCTCGTCGGCATGATCGCCAAGGCCGAACGGCCGATGATCATCACCTCGGCGGCGGGCCGCACGATCGCGGGCGCCGAGGCGCTGGCACGCGTCGCCGAGCGTTTTGCGCTGCCGGTCGTCTCGTTCAATTCGCGCTACGTCAATCTGCCGACCAGCCATTCGATGAATATGGGCGCAATGCCGCGGCCGCTGCTCGATGATGCCGATCTCATCATCGTGCTCGATTGCGACGTGCCCTGGTATCCGTCGCAGGAAAGCCCGCCGGCGGGCTGTCGCGTCGTTCATATCAACGACGACCCGGCTTTCTCGCGCTATCCGATCCGCAACTTCCCGAGCGATCTCGCGATCACCGCCGAGACCGCGGCGGCGCTCACCGCGATCGAGGCGGGGCTTTCGGAAGCCGGCGTCGACAAATCCGCGGCAACCACAGCGCGGCGCGGCAAGCTCGCCGAGCGCTGGAAGGCGATCCGCAACGCGTGGAAAGGCATGGTCGAGAAAGCGGCGGCGGCGCCGACGATCAAGCTCGAATATCTCAATCACTGCCTCGGCCAGGCCGTCGGTCCGGACGCGATCATCGTCAATGAATATTGGGTGCGGTCCGATCTCTGCGGACGTGAGAAGCCGGGCACCTATTTCGGCTCGAGCCCAGCGGGTGGTCTTGGCTGGGGGCTCGGCGCCGCGCTTGGGGCGAAGCTCGCGCGGCCCGATGCGCTGGTGGTCTCGACCGTCGGCGATGGCGCTTACATGTTCGCCAATCCGACCGCCTGCCATTGGGTCGGCCAAGCGCATAAGCTGCCGGTCCTCACCGTCGTCAACAACAACTCGATCTACGGCGCCGTCCGCCGCGCGACTCTCGGCATGTATGAGAAAGGCGTCGCGCAGCAGAAGGACGACGCGATGACCCTCGCCGATCTGCAGCCCTCGCCGGCTTTCGAGAAGCTGATCGAGGCGAGCGGCGGCTATGGCGAGAAGGTCGAGAAGCCGGCCGATCTCCCCGGCGCGCTCGAGCGCGCGGTGAAAGAAGTGCGCAACGGCCGTCAGGCGCTGCTCAACGTGATCACGTCGGTCTAGCCACGACACACGTCATTGCGCGGCCGAAGGCCGAAGCATCTGGACTGCTTCGCTCCTGAGCTTGTCGAAGGGGCTCGCAATGATGAGGTGGATGGCCCCCTGGCGGCATCGATGTGCCAAAGTTGAGTTGCAAGCAACTAACGGGAGCCATCCATGGAGAAGGTTAGCACAATCGGTCTCGATGTGGCGAAGTCGGTGTTTCAGGTGCACGGC
>DATMZZ010000004.1:0-4094 GCA_035573175.1 Allostellaceae bacterium | reverse complement strand
TGGATGCGCCTGGCCCGGAAGCGAACTATCGAAGACACCTGGCGCCACATCGGCGACCTCGTCTCGACCATCCAGCCCACCGAATGCGCCAGCTACTTCGCCAACGCTGGTTACGCTTCTGCCAAAATATGAAGCGCTCTAGCTTCCTTCGCAATTTTTTTAGTTGGCTGGTGCTGTCTTTCGACAGCTCTTCGCAACTGCGATTTGCCCACTCAGCTTCAATTCCAATCTGTTTAACTGAAATTCAGTTAAGTTTCATTTTGTGTTGCAAAACAATAATTTGTCCACAGGGTTGTTGCCTTGTTAAGGGTGCCGAGTCATCCTATCTAAAACCTGGCGCGGGCGCGCCGAACCGCAACAAAGGGGGCTCCAGACCGCCATGGCGACTGCCACTCGCAAGCTCAAACCCATGCGCAAGGCCCAGGATGCCGAGCCCGATCTCGCGCCCGAGCAAACGCTGAAGCTCTATCGCGACATGCTGCTGATCCGCCGCTTCGAAGAGAAGGCGGGGCAGATGTATGGCATGGGTCTGATCGGCGGCTTCTGCCACCTTTATATCGGCGAAGAAGCGGTGGTCGTCGGCTTGATGGCCGCGATACAGGAAGGCGACACGATCGTCACCTCCTATCGCGATCACGGCCACATGCTCGCCTGCGGCATGGACCCGAAAGGCGTGATGGCCGAGCTCACCGGCCGGCGCGGCGGCTATTCCAAAGGCAAGGGCGGCTCGATGCATATGTTCAGCCGCGAGAAGAATTTCTTCGGCGGCCACGGCATCGTCGGCGCGCAGGTGCCGATCGGCACCGGCATGGCCTTCGCGCATCGCTATCGCGACAACGGCCTGATCTCCGTCACCTTCATGGGTGACGGCGCGATGAACCAGGGTCAGGTTAGCGAGAGCTTCAACATGGCGGCGCTCTGGAAGCTGCCGGTGCTCTACATCATCGAGAACAATAAATACGGCATGGGCACGTCCGAGGCGCGGGCCTCGGCCTCGCATGATCTCTTCAGCCGCGGTACGCCCTTCGGCATCCCCGGCCGCCAGGTCGACGGCATGAACGTGCTCTCGGTCGCCCAGGCGGCGGAAGAGGCGGTCGATTATGTGCGCTCGGGCAAGGGCCCGTATATCCTCGAGATGCAGACCTATCGCTATCGCGGCCATTCGATGTCCGACCCGGCGAAATATCGCAGCAAGGACGAGGTCAATCGGATGCGCCAGGAGCATGATCCGATCGACCAGGCGAAGAACCGGCTGCTCGAAGCCGGTATCGCCGACGAGGCGAAGCTCAAAGAGATCGACAAGGAGATCAAGGACATCGTAACGGCGGCCGCTGAGTTCGCGCAGGATTCGCCTGAACCTGATCCGAGCGAACTTTGGACCGACGTTTACGCTGAGGCCTGATTCCGATGCCCATTGAAGTTTTGATGCCCGCCCTGTCGCCGACGATGACCGAGGGCAAGATCGCCAAGTGGCATAAGCAGCCCGGCGACAAAGTGAAGGCCGGCGACATTCTCGCCGAGATCGAAACCGACAAAGCGACGATGGAGATGGAGGCCGTCGACGAAGGCACGATGGCCAAGATCATCGTTCCGGAAGGCACCGAGAACGTCGCCGTTAACGCGCCCATTGCGGTGATCGCCGGCGAGGACGAAAACGTCGACGACGCGGCGAAAGCGGCTGCTGCGCCCGTCGCGAAAGCCACGGCGACGGCACCTGCTCAACTAGAAGCGAAAGCACCTGCGCCGCAGCCGGCGCAAGCCGCCGCTGCGCCCGCGCAGCCGAAAGCCGCGATCGCCGGCGAGCAGGAGTGGACCGGCCCGACGACCAATCTGACGGTGCGCGAAGCGTTGCGCGACGCGATCGCCGAAGAGATGCGGCGCGACGAGCTGGTGTTCCTGATGGGCGAGGAAGTCGCCGAATATCAGGGCGCCTATAAGGTGAGCCAAGGCCTGCTGCAGGAATTCGGTCCGCGCCGCGTCATCGATACGCCGATCTCGGAGCACGGCTTCTGCGGCATCGGTGTCGGTGCGGCGATGGCGGGTCTGCGTCCGATCGTCGAATTCATGACGTGGAACTTCGCCATGCAGGCGATGGACCATCTCATCAATTCCGCCGCCAAGACGCGCTACATGTCGGGCGGGCAGATGAGCTGCCCGATCGTGTTTCGTGGGCCCAATGGTGCGGCGGCCCGCGTGGCCGCGCAGCACAGCCAGGAATACGGCTCGTGGTACGCGCATATCCCCGGTCTTAAGGTCATCGCCCCCTTCACGGCGGCCGATCACAAAGGCCTGCTTAAGGCGGCGATCCGCGATCCCAATCCAGTGATCTTCCTCGAGCATGAACTCGTCTACGGCATGAGTATGGCGGTGCCGGAAGGCGGCGATCATGTCGTGCCGATCGGCAAGGCGCGCATCGCGCGGCCAGGCGAGCATGTCACCATCACCGCGTTCTCGCGCATGGTGCAATTCGCCATGGAAGCCGCCGAGGCGCTGCAGGGCGAGGGCATCTCAGCCGAGGTGATCGATCTGCGCACGCTGCGGCCGCTCGATATCGAGACCATCGTCAATTCGGTGCAGAAGACCAACCGCATCGTCTCGGTCGAAGAGGGCTGGGCGTATTCCGGCATCGGCGCCGAGATCGCGGCGCAGATGATGGAGCAGGCCTTCGATTATCTCGATGCGCCGGTGCACCGCGTCACGGCGAAAGACGTGCCGCTGCCCTATGCCGCCAATCTCGAGCGCATGGCTCTGCCGCAGACGGCCGATATCGTCGCCGCGGCCAAAGCCGTTCTCTATCGCTAGACGGAGCGTGCACGATGCCGATCGAGCTGCTGATGCCCGCGCTGTCGCCGACCATGACGGAAGGCAACCTCGCCAAATGGCATAAGAAAGAAGGCGACGCGGTCAAAGCCGGCGATGTCATCGCCGAGATCGAGACCGACAAGGCGACGATGGAATTCGAAGCCGTCGACGAAGGCACGCTGGGCAAGATCCTGGTGCCCGAAGGCGCGCAAGGCGTGAAGGTCAATCAACCGATCGCCGTGCTCTTGGAAGAGGGTGAAGACAAAAGCGCGCTCGCCAATGTGAAGCCGGCGGCCGCGCCGAAACCCGCTGCACCGCCGCAAGCTCCCCCCTCACCCCGACTCTCTCCCCAAGGGGAGAGGGAGAAGGCAAGCGCTCAAAGCCCCTCTCCCCTCGGGGAGAGGGAGGGGCCCGCGAAGCGGGAGGGTGAGGGGGCTCGCACCTCTGCTCCAGCGCCCGCCGCGAACGGTCACGCGCCCGGCACGCGTGTCTTTGCCAGCCCGCTCGCGCGGCGTTTGGCGGAGCAGGCGAAGGTCGATATCGCGGGCATCCGCGGCAGCGGTCCGCATGGCCGCATCGTGAAGCACGATGTCGAAGCGGCGCTGAAAGGCGGCACGGCATCGCGTGCTGCCGCACCAGCGCAAGCTCGCGCGCCGATGGCGCCGGTATCGATGCCGGCGCCGAGTGGTGGTGGCATCACGCGCTACAGCCGCGACCAGGTCCATGTGCTGGCCGGCGGCACGCCTTTCACCGAAGTGCCGATCACCGGCATGCGGCGCGTCATCGCCAATCGCCTCGCCGAGAGCGAGGTGGTGCCGCACTATTTCCTCACCGTCGATTGCGAGCTCGACGCGCTGCTAAAGCTCCGCTCCGAGGTCAATGAAGGTCTCGGCATCAAGACCTCGGTGAATGATTACGTGATCAAGGCCGCGGCGCTGGCGTTGCGCAAGCAGCCGATGGTCAACGCTTCCTGGAGCGAGGATGCGATCCTCAAATGGGAAGAGGTGCATGTCTCGGTCGCGGTGGCGCTGCCCGAAGGCCTCATCACGCCGATCATCAAGAATGCCGACAAGAAGAGCATTCCGGACATCTCTGCCGAGATGCGCGATCTCGCCGAGCGCGCCAAATCCGGCAAGCTGAAGCTCGAGGAGTTCCAGGGCGGCACGATCTCGATCTCCAATCTCGGCATGTTCGGCACCAAGCAATTCACCGCCGTCATCAACCCGCCGCAAAGCGCCATCATCGCCATCGGCGCCGGCGAGAAACGGCCGGTGGTGAAGAACGATCAGCTT
>DATMZZ010000003.1:0-2014 GCA_035573175.1 Allostellaceae bacterium | reverse complement strand
GACCGGCGCTGCCGGCACGCTTCCGGCGAAGCGCTCAAGCCATTCGGCCGTCGTTCTCGTGCTCAATATCTCATCCAGAAGCTCGGTCAGCTCGTCGCGATGGGCGAGGCGCTGCTTGAAATTCGCAAAGCGCTCGTCATCCGCCCATTCCGGCCGCCCGATCGCCTCGCACAGCGCCGGCCAGAATTTTTCCTTGTTGCACATGAGAAAGATGTGGCCATCGCGCGTGCGATAGAGCTGGCTTGGCGTCAGTGAGGGATGGCTCGAGCGCTTCTCGCGCGCCTGCTCATGGCCTTCGTTCAGATACCAGGTTGCGAGATAGCTCAGATTCTGCAGCGCGCAATCGAAGAGATTGACGTCGATGTCGCGGCCCTCGCCGGAGGCACGCGCGGCGATGATGCCGGAGAGCAGGCCGAGCCCGGCAAAAAGCCCGGTCATATAGTCGACGATGGAAAGCCCCATGCGCGAAGGCGGACCGTCCGGCTCGCCCGTGAGCGCGAGATATCCGGTTTCCGCCTGCATGAGATAGTCATAGCCGGGCCACGCCGCGCGTGAGCCGGTGCGGCCATAGGCCGAGAGATGGGCGCAGACGATGCGCGGGTTCGCTTGCCTGAGCGCGGCATAGGTGAGGCCCAGGCGCTCCGGCTGGTCGCCGCGCAGATTGTCGAAGACGCCGTCGGCTTCTTTTGCCAGCGCATGGAGGATCTCGCGCGCGGCTTTCTTCTTGAGGTCGAGCGTCAGGCTGCGCTTGTTGCGGTTGAAGCTTTGAAAGAAGTGACTGTCGTTCTCACCCAAGAAGAACGGCCCGACGCGGCGCGCCATGTCGCCGCCCTCGGCGGGGTTCTCGATCTTGATGATCTCGGCGCCCAAATCGGCGAGTTGCATCGTGCCATAGGGTCCGGCGCCGTATTGCTCGACGGCGATGATGCGCATGCCCCTAAGCGGCGGCATCAGATGCGATTCCGTTCAACGAGCTGGCGCGCGATGATGATGCGCTGCATCTCGTTGGTGCCTTCGCCGATCACCAGCAAGGGCGCGTCGCGGTAGAGCCGCTCGACGGTGAATTCCTTGGAATAGCCGTAGCCGCCATGGATGCGCATCGATTCAAGGCTGCAGGTGACGGCGGCTTCGGTGGCGAAGAGCTTGGCCATGCCCGCTTCCATGTCGCAGCGCTCGCCGCGGTCATAGATGCGCGCGGCATCCTGGACGAGAAGGCGCGCGGCGAGCACTTGCGTTGCCATGTCGCCGAGCTTCAACTGGATCGCCTGGTGCTCGCAGATCGGCTTGCCGAAGGTCTTGCGGATTTGGCTATAGGCAACGGCCTCGTCGAGCGCCGCTTGCGCCACGCCGACGCCGCGCGCCGCGACATTGATGCGCCCCAATTCGAGGCCGCCCAGCGCATGCTGCAACCCGCGTCCTTCCTCGCCGCCGATCAGCCGGTCGACGGGAATGCGGTAATCGGCGAAGACCAGCTCGGCGGAATCGATGCCCTTGTAGCCGAGCTTTTCGAGCTTGCGGCTCACCGTGAAGCCCGGTCCTTTCTCCGCGAGGAACAAACTCATGCCGCGATGGCGCGGCGTCGCCGCGGGATCGGTCTTGACGAGGAGCGCGAAGCACTGGCCGTAGATGCCGTTCGAGATCCAGGTCTTGGTGCCGTTGATGACGTAGTCCTTGCCGTCGCGCCGCGCCGATGTGCGGATCGCCTGCAGGTCAGTGCCGCAATCGGGCTCGGTCAGGGCGAGGCCGCCTCGCAGCTCGCCCGCGGCAAAGCGCGGCAGGAAGGACGATTTCTGCGCCGGCGTGCCGAAGCGCTGCACCGCCGCGGCCATGATGAGGTGCGAGTTGAAGATGCCGCTCAGCGACATCCACACCATCGACACGCGCTCGACGATCTTGGCATAGGTCGTCGTGGAAAGGCCGAGCCCGCCATACTCCGCCGCGATGGTCGCGCCGAAGAGACCCAGCGCCTTCATGCGTAGGACGATCTCCTCGGGATAGATGTCGTCGGCTTCGA
>DATMZZ010000002.1:0-2015 GCA_035573175.1 Allostellaceae bacterium | reverse complement strand
GCCGATGGTTTCGAAATAGGCGATCAGGTCGCGCTCCGTCGGCGCCCCCGCGAAGGGACGCAGCGGCGCCAGCAGTTGGACGGCGGCGGCTCCCAATCTCTCCGCGAAATGCGCCAGCTCAATCGAGGTCTTGAACGAAGGATGCGAGATGCCGACCATCACCGGCACGCGCCCTCCGACCAGCTCGACCGTTGCCTGGATGAGGCGCCGCCGCTGCTCGAAGCTCAAATACGTGTATTCCTGGGTTTCGACGCCCGCGGCAGCGACCATCGTGGGCCGGCTCGAAGCGACGATGTAATCGATCTGGCGAGCCAGCGCTTTCTCATCCAATTCGAGCGCCGCGGTGAACGGGGTCAGCGGGGCGACAATCAATCCTGGTTCGGCCATCACTATACTCTTTCCCTTTTCCGCGCTTGCGCTCACACCCCGAAGGTGAAGCGGCTGCCGAGATTCGAGGCGACGATGCGCTCGGGCATGCGCCGCTGCATCGCCGCGATGAAGGCAGCGCCGGTGCAATGCATCGGCACGACGACATCGGGCGATAGCGCCTGAAGCTCGTCGATCGTGTGCTCGATATAGTCGGGCTTAGAGGTGGTGAG
The DNA here is from genome assembly GCA_035573175.1 of Allostellaceae bacterium. GTDB lineage: Bacteria > Pseudomonadota > Alphaproteobacteria > ATCC43930 > CGMCC-115725 > CAIKMD01. Next base: position 1,416 of record DATMZZ010000002.1, on the reverse strand, counting down.
GTGGAAACCGCCAACTACCGCGTGGACCTTATCCACGTTGGTGACGGCTTTGGCCGTGCGCACCGAATTGATGATGCCGGCATGGCCGCAGGATGAGATGACGACCAGCCCGCGTCCTTGCACGATGTAGCATGTCGCGTGCTCTTCAGGATGCAGATCCTTGATCAGCTGTCCGCGGCGCTCGGCTTCGCTGAAGTGATCCGCCGGCGCGACCATGGTGCCGCCCGTGACTTCCTCGAAAGAATTGCGGTTGATGTAACCGGTCGTGAATGGTCCCTCGAGCGCGTGCGACTGGTGGCAGCAGACCGCGGCGACCTGCTCGGCCTTGAGGAGGCTGTGATCGAGCGTGCCCCAGGAGACGGTTCCGTCGCCGCCGGGTTCGCGGACCCACTTTTCCTCGAAGACGTTCTCGGCCCCGACATAGAGCGCGAGATCGCCGCGCATGCGATGGCGGTGCTGCGTCACGAAGCCCGCAAGCCCGCCGTAGTGATCGCGATGGCCGTGACTCAGGATCAAGCCGTTGAGCCGCGCCGGCTCGATATCGAGCAGGCCGAGATTGCGGTTGATGATGTCGGGCGTGTAGCCGAAATCGAGCAGATATTGCGCCGTGGCGCCGCGCTTCTCGGATTCGAGATGCAGCGATAAGCCCCATTCGCCGGCAAGCGTCGACATCGGCCGGCCGCGAATGGCGCCGACATGCTCGATCGCGACATGCGGATGCGTCGCTTTGGGCAGGAAACGCTCGTAATGCGAATCGACCACGACGCGAACGGAAAGGCGGTCGACAACCGGCGCTTCAAAGGGCGTGGCTTTTTCGCTCGCGGAGGGCATCGCGACATCCTTCGTTGAGAAGCGCTATGATTGTAGGCGCAGCGAACGGCCCGGCAAGCGCCTACCCGGGCCGCGCTATCTGACAAAGGCGTATTTGCCTGAAAGGCAGGAGCGAGCGTGCCCCATGTCCAAGCTTCGTCACATCGCCATCATTGTGCGCGATCCCGCGGAATCGGCGAAATTCTTCGAGCAGGCTTCGACATGAAGGTCGTGGGCGAGGCACGTCGCGGCTTGTTCCGCTCAGACGGGACCGTGAATGTCGCGCTGCTGAAAATCGAATCCGAGGAAGAGCGGCTCGGCGTTGCGCATTTCGGCATGTGGGTCGACGATCTCGACGCGGCCGAAAAGAAGGTTCTCGATGCGGGCGGCGGCTATCTCAGCGGCCGGCCGACCTCGCCCAAATCCTATTACGAGGCGAAATACCGGAATCCCGACGGCGTGGTCTTCGATCTGACCCATACCGGGTGGCGCGGCGCGGTCAAAGAGGTCGTACCGAAGAGCTGAGCCCCACTATTCCAGCGGCGGATAGCGGCGGAAGTGGCAGGTGCCGTCGCGCTCGATGCGGGGCAGGAGATCGACCTCCCA
>DATMZZ010000001.1:0-2664 GCA_035573175.1 Allostellaceae bacterium | reverse complement strand
GGCGTCTGCGCTTTCACCTTCCTGACGCCGCGCTTCAAGCCGGTCTACGACAATTCCTTCATCAAGACCTACGCGCTGATGGAAGAGATGGGCCTGCCGCTCGTCTTCCATGCCGGGCTCTTTTGGGGCCGCGATAAGGCGATGAATACCTGCAACCGCTTCATCGCCGCGCATGCGCTCGGCTTCTCCTGGTCGAGCATCCTTCATTGCACCAACTGGCTGGTGAACGGGATGCCGGAGCGCTTCCCCAAGCTCAAGACCATCTGGGTGGAGAGCGGTCTCGCCTGGGTGCCGTTCCTGATGCAGCGGCTCGACAATGAATGGATGATGCGCTCGTCGGAAGTGCCGATGCTGAAGCGCAAGCCGTCGGATTATATGCGCGAGATGTTCTATTCGACCCAGCCGATGGAGATGGTCCACAACCGCGAGGCGCTCGAGCTCACCTTCAAGATGATCAACGCCGAGACGCAGCTCTGCTACTCGTCCGACTATCCCCATTGGGACACGGATCTGCCGTCGACGATCTACGATCTGCCGTTCCTGACGGAGCAGGCCAAGCGCAACATCCTCGGCGGCAACGCGCTGCGGCTGTTCGGCATGGAGCCGATTCTCGCCGATTGGAAGCAGAAGCGCCGCGCCGAGCGCACGGCTGCCGAATAAGGGGCGGCGGAATAGGGAAGGCGGCCGAGCCGTTCAGAGACAGCGCGGTACCGCCGCGCTAAGTTGCTGATCCTGCACCGAAAAAATAAAAAGTGCCAAACGAACCCAATTTGAGAGAGGCCCTGAAATGAAGGTCAACGCCGCCATTGCCGAAATCCTCAAGCGCGAAGGCGTCGAATACCTCTGCTGCTATCCGCGCAACGGCCTGATCGAGGCGGCGGCTGAGGTCGGCATCAAGCCGATCCTGGTGCGGCAGGAACGCACCGGCGTGCACATGGCGGATGCGCTGGGCCGCGTGTCGTGCGGCGACCGCGTCGGCGTCTTCGCCATGCAGCAGGGGCCGGGGACGGAGAATGCTTTCGGCGGCGTCGCGCAGGCCTATGCCGAATCCGTGCCGCTGGTCGTGATCCCCGCGGGGCATCCGCGCGCGCAATCGGGGGTAAAGCCGAATTTCTCGGCGACGGCGAATTTCCGCAACGTCACCAAATCGGTCGAGCAGATCACCGTGCCGCAGATGGTGCCGGATGCGATGCGCCGCGCCTTCACCCAGGCGAAGAACGGCCGGCCGGGCCCGACCATGGTCGAGGTGCCGGTCGACCTCTGGGAAGCCGAGATTCCCGATCCGCTCGTCTACGAGAAGACGCCGCGCTATCGCAGCGCGCCTGATCCGAAAGACGTCGCCTCTGTTGCCGAGGCACTGGTCGCGGCGCAGCGTCCGGTGATCTTCGCTGGCCAGGGCGTGCTCTACGCCAAGGCGTGGAAGCAATTGCAGGCCCTCGCCGAGCTGCTCGAAGCGCCGGTCGGCACGTCGAATCCCGGCAAGAGCGCGTTCGACGAAACCCATCCGCTGGCGCTCGGCGCCGGCAGCACGACGCATTCGAAGCAGTTCTATCAGATGCTGCAAAAGGCCGATGTGGTCTTCGGCATCGGCTGCTCCTGGACGGCGACGCCGTTCAACATGCAGATGCCGAAGGGCAAGAAGATGCTGCATCTGACGCTCGATGCGGCAGATGTGAACAAGGACATCGCCTCGAGCCACGCGCTCATCGGCGATGCCGGCCTCGCGCTCGATATGCTGATCGAGGAGGTGAAGAGCCGCCTCAAATCGAAGCCGCATGGCCGCGACGGCAAGATCATCCGCGAGGTCGCGGCGCTGCGCGAGGAATGGATGGGTTTGTGGACGCCGCGTCTCACCTCGAACCAGGCGCCGCTCACGCCCTATCGCGTGATCTGGGATCTGCTCAACACGGTCGATGTCGCGAACACCATCGTGACGCATGATTCGGGCAGCCCGCGCGACCAGATCGTGCCGTTCTGGCGCTGCAAGACGCCGCGCTCCTATATCGGCTGGGGCAAGTCGACTCAGCTTGGTTATGGTCTCGGCCTTGCGATCGGCGCGAAGCTCGCCGCGCCGGACAAGCTCTGCATCAATGTCTGGGGTGATGCGGCGATCGGCTTTACCGGCATGGATCTCGAAACCGCGGCGCGCGGCCGCATCCCGATCCTCTCGATCCTCTTCAACAATTTCGTCATGGCGGCCGAGCTCAACGTGATGAAATACTCGACCGACAAATTCCAATCGACCGCAATCAGCGGCAATTACGCCGATTTCGCCAAATCGCTCGGCTGTTATGGCGAGCGCGTGACCGAGCCCGGCGCGATCATCCCGGCGATCAAGCGCGCGCTCGCGAAGATCGATGAAGGCCAGCCGGCGCTCTTGGAATTTATCACCGAGCGCCAGAGCCCGCGCTCGTCGGAAGTGCCTCCGGGCGGGCACTAAATCAACGACGTCATTGCGAGCGAAGCGAAGCAATCCAGGGATATGCCCGGGGTTGCTTCTGGATTGCTTCGTCGGGCTACGCCCTCCTCGCAATGATGAGGTGGATGGCCCCCTGGCGGCATCGATGTGCCAAAGTTGAGTTGCAAGCAACTAACGGGAGCCATCCATGGAGAAGGTTAGCACAATCGGTCTCGATGTGGCGAAGTCGGTGTTTCAGGTGCACG